>CANNUR010000285.1 GCA_947523045.1 uncultured Prosthecobacter sp. | reverse complement strand
GGGCAGAAGGGCGCGTCGGGGGCGGGACCAAGCCAGAGGTCATAGTTCAGTCCCTCCGGCACTGGAGCGGCGGCGGTCTGGGCGGCGTGGCCGTTGTTGTCGCGGTTGTCGCTGGCCAGGCCGACGCGGATGCGCTTGAGCTTGCCGATGCGGCCGTTGCGCACGAGTTCGCAGGCCAGGCGAAAATGCACGTCGCTGCGCTGCTGGCTGCCGGTCTGCCAGACAACGCCGGCGGACTTGACGGCATCGCTCATGAACCGGCCCTCGGCGATGGTCAGGCTGAGCGGTTTTTCGCAGTAAATGTGCTTGCCGGCGCGCGCCGCCGCCACGGCCTGCAGGGCGTGCCAGTGGTCGGGCGTGGCGATCTGCACGGCGTCGACATCCCGGCGCGCGAGCAGCTCGCGGTAATCCTCGTGGGTGGCGCAGCCCTGGGTGCCGTAGGTGGTGTTCACCAGCCGGCACACCGGCTCGCGGCCGAGCGTGCCGGCCTTCTTGATGATGCCCTTGTTGTAGCGGTCCGACTCACGCTCGACATCGCACACCGCAATCACCTGCACGCGCGGGTCGTTGAGAAAGTTCTTCAGCACGTCGGTGCCGCGGCCGCCGCAGCCGATGAGGCCGAGCGTGGTGCGGTTTGAGGGCGCTGGGCGACCGTCCTTGCCGAGGGCGGAGGCGGGGATGACGGTGGGGAAACCGAACGCGGCGGCGAGGCCGGAGGCCTGGCGGAGAAAACGGCGGCGGGTGGGTGCGGGCATGGCGAGGAAACGCTCGCAGCCGGCGGACTTTGCAGGGGTGGCGGCAGTTGACAGGCGGCGCGCATGGCGCTTTGCAGTGGCATGTCGCTCGCCGCCCAGCTCTATCCCCTGCTCAAACCCTGGCTGTTTCGTCTGGATGCCGAGCGGGCGCATGAGTGGACGACGCGCGCCATGCGCCTGGCCCATGCCTGCGGCCTGCTCACCGCCGGTCGCGAGATGCCGCGCAGCACGCCGGTGCGCTGCCTCGGCCTCGATTTTCCCAACCGCCTGGGCCTGGCCGCCGGCATGGACAAGTCCGCCTCCGCCGTCGAGGCCTGGGCCGCGCTCGGCTTCGGCTTTGTCGAGGTCGGCACCCTGACGCCGCGGCCGCAGCCGGGCAATCCGAAGCCGCGCCTGTTCCGCCTGCCGGAGCACGAGGCCCTGATCAACCGCATGGGCTTCAACAACCCGGGCATCGACGCCGCCGTCCGCCGCCTGCGCCGCCGCCGCACCCGCGCCATCGTCGGCGTCAACATCGGCAAGAATTTCGACACCCCCAATGAGGACGCGGTGAAGGACTACCGCTACTGCCTGCGCGCCGCCTTTCCGGTGGCCGACTACGTTGCGGTCAACATCTCCTCGCCCAACACCAAGGGCCTGCGCGAGCTGCAGGCCGAGGACTCGATCCGCGCCCTGCTCGCCGCCCTTCAGGAGGAGCAGGCCCGGCTCGCCGGCGAACACGGCCGCCGCCCGCCCCTGCTGGTCAAGATCGCCCCTGACCTCGACGGCGCCCAGATCGAGGCCCTGGCGCGGGTGTTCAACGAACTCGGTGTCGACGGCGTCATCGCCACCAACACCACCATCGCCCGCGCCGCTGTCAGCAGCCATCCGCTCGCCAACGAGGCGGGTGGCCTCAGCGGTGCGCCGGTGCGCCTCCGTTCGACCGAGGTGGTCGCCGCCTTCCGCGCCCTGCTGCAGCCCGCCATCCCGCTGATTGGCGTCGGCGGCATCCTCAGTGGCAGTGACGCCTTGGAAAAGCGCCGTGCCGGGGCCGAACTCGTCCAGGTCTACTCCGGCCTCGTCTACCGCGGCCCGGGCCTGGTCGATGACGTGCTCGCCGCCCTGGCCTGAGCCGCGCTTTTGCCTTGCCCCGGCCGGCGAAATTTCGCAGACTCGAATTCCTATGGCCGATCTCCCCAAAATTCACGACACCAAACCCGTCGGTCTGGAACTCGAAGCGGGCGACCACTGGTGGTGCGCCTGCGGCCTGAGCGGCCATCAGCCGATGTGCGACGGCAGTCACAAGGGCACCGGCTTCGGCCCGCGCAAGTTCACCCTCGCCGAGAAGCAGAAGGTCTGGCTGTGCAACTGCAAGCACAGCAAGAACCCGCCCTTCTGCGACGGCAGCCACAAGGCGCTGGCCTCGGCCTGAGGCGCGGCGCAAGTCCCGCGCACAGACTCCCCTTGCCAGCGCGGCTTTCCCGCCTTCATGCTGGCCCATGCCCAGCCTCGCTGACGACCTCGCCGCCCTGCTCGGACCCGACCGCGTGTCGACCACGCCCGCCGACCTTGCCGCCCACGGCAGCGACAAATGGTTCGCGGCCCATCCGCCGCAGGTGGTCGTGCATGCCGCCTCGACCGAAGACGTCGCCGCCGTGCTGCGCTACGCCAACGCCCACGGCGTGCCGGTGACGCCGCAGGGCGCCCGCGTCGGATACGTCGGCGGCTGCGTGCCCCTGCAGGGCGGCATCGCCCTGTCGCTGCGGCGCATGAACCGCATCAAGGAGATCCACACTGCCGATGGCGTGGCGGTCGTTGAACCCGGGGTCACCACCGGCGACCTGCAGGAGGCCGTGCGCAAGCTCGGCTGGTTTTATCCGCCCGACCCGGCCAGCCTGAAGGAGTGCAGCCTCGGCGGCAACATCGCCACCAACGCCGGCGGCCCGCGCTGCCTGAAGTACGGTGTCACCCGTCACTACGTGCTCGGCCTGGAGGCTGTGCTTGCCGATGGCACCGTCGTGCGTGCCGGCGGCCGCTGCCACAAGAACAAGACCGGCTTTGACCTGGTCGGCCTCATGGTCGGCAGCGAGGGCCTGCTCGGGGTGGTCACCGAGGCCACCCTGCGCCTCATCCCGCACCCGCCGATGCGCGCCATGCTCTCGGCCGGCTTCAACAGCTTTGCCGAGGCCGCCAACGCGGTGGGGCGCATCCTCGACGCCGGCTACCTGCCCAGTGCGCTCGAGATTGCCGACAAGTTCACCCTGCGCGCCGCCCGCGCCTACCTGGGCGAGTCGGTGACCCCGCAGGGCGACGCCCATCTGCTCGTCGAGATCGACGGCCATGACGCCTCGGTGCGCGGCGAACTGGCGGCGCTGGCCGGACTGGTGCGCGGCCTTGGCTGCATCTGCCTGGAGGAAGCGGTCGGTGAGGCCGCCTGCGAGCGCTTCTGGCAGCTGCGCCGCGAGTTCAGTTACAGCCTGCGCCACACCGGCCTGGTCAAACTCAATGAGGACATCGTCGTGCCGCGCAGCCGGCTGGTCGACTTGGTCGACTTTGCCGAGACCCTGCAGGCCGAGTCGGGTTTTGCGGTCGCCAGTTTCGGTCACGCCGGCGACGGCAACATCCACGTCAACATCATGGTGCCGACCATGGACGAACGGGAAGTGCGGGAGCGTGCCGAGGCGGCACTCGATCGCCTCTTCCATCAGGTCATCGCCTGGGGCGGCGCCATCACCGGCGAACACGGGGTCGGCATTGCCAAAAAACGTTGGTTTGCGGACGCCGTGCCCGCAGGCGCGCGCTCGCTGCACGACCGGCTCAAGCAGGCGCTGGATCCGCGGGGCATCCTCAATCCCGGCAAGTTTCTTGCTTGAATGAACCGGCGGCAAGGCGGTTGCCCCGCGCCCCTTGCGCCGTCACGGACGCCCTGCACGCAAGACTGCCATGACCCCGAGCCTGCCGCCGACCCTGCCTCACGGTGCGCCCGAGTCGGCTCTGGCCGAGGCGACCGTGCAGTCCATTCGACGGGAAAACCGCCGGGTCGGCGGGTTGGTGCTGGTGGCCGCCCTGCTGCTGGCGGTCTCCCACTTCACGCCGCTCGGCGCCTGGATTGCCGACATCCAGCAGGCCAAGGAC
>CANNUR010000284.1 GCA_947523045.1 uncultured Prosthecobacter sp. | reverse complement strand
GCCACCGGCGTGGTGGCGACATGGACCGGGATGGCGCGTTCCTGGGGAGCGCAGGCGGCAAGGAGAAGGGCGAGCAGGGCGGAGGAGGGGAGCTTCATGATGGGAAACCAGTCAATCACAGGGCACGCGCCGAGCAAAAGGCTTTTTTATCGTGGGGCGAAGCGAGGAGCTTGGAGCGTGCAGCAGAGAAGTTCGCAGGCAGCAGCCTTGCAAGCCATCACCGTGCTCCAAGCTCCCAGCTCTGCGCTCCCTCGCCCAACCCTTGCCCAGCACTGCGCAAGATCGGTGGCGGGGCGGTGAAGCGGTCGGCCGTTGTTTCGGCATGATCAATCTCACCCGCCTCTACTGCGATGTCGCCCAGCCGATGGACCACCTGCGCTACGGCCGCGGCCATGGCGCGCCAACAAGCGCGGCCGAGCGACGTCCCATCGTCGTCTGGAACATCACCCGGCGCTGCAACCTGAAGTGCCTGCACTGCTACCAGGACTCCGATGCGCGGCATTATCCAGGCGAACTCGATTGGCAGCAGTGCAAGTCGGTGGTCGACGATCTGGCCGGGTTCAAGGTGCCGGCCCTGCTGCTCTCGGGCGGCGAGCCGATGATCCATCCGCGCTTCTTTGAACTCGCCGAGTACGCGGCGGGCAGGGGACTGCGCCTGACCCTGTCGACCAATGGCACGCTGATCAGCGCCGATGCCGCCCGCCGGCTCAAGGACATTGGCTTCTCCTACGTCGGCATCTCGCTCGACGGCATGGGCGGCACGCACGACCACTTCCGCGGCCGCATCGGCGCCTTCGACAAGGCCGTGGCCGCCTTCCGCCACTGCAAGGCGGTCGGTCAAAAGGTTGGCCTGCGACTGACCCTCTCCAGCCACAACATCGACGACCTCGATACCATCCTCGACTTCATCGAACGCGAGGACATTGAGCGCGTCTGCTTCTACCACCTCGTGTACAGCGGTCGCGGCGCCGACCTCATCGAGGTGCCGCATGAGAAGACCCGCGCCGCGCTCGACAAGATTCTCGATCGCACCGCCCAGTGGGCCGCCTCCGGCCGGCCGCGCGAGGTGCTGACCGTCGATCAGCCGGTCGACGGTGCCTACCTCTACCTGCGCCTGCTGCGCGAGGATCCGGAGCGGGCGGCGCGCGCGCTCGAACTGCTCACCTGGAATGGCGGCGGCGCCAACAGCTCCGGCACCGGCATCAGCAACATCGACACCCAGGGCCATGTCCACCCCGACCAGTTCTGGCACAGCCTGACCCTCGGCAACGTCAAGCAGCGGCCGTTCAGCGAGATCTGGAGCTCGCGCGATCATCCTCAACTCAACGCCCTGCGCGAGCGCAAGGAACACCTAACCGGCCGCTGCGCCAACTGCCGCTGGCTCAACCTCTGCGGCGGCGGCTTCCGCGTTCGCGCCCTGCAGATGACCGGCGATTTCTGGGCCCCGGATCCCTCCTGCTACCTGCGCGAGGAGGAAACGGCGCTGTCAGCGGCCTGATGCGCCTAGCCGCCGAGTGTGAGCTCCGGCGGGGCGGGGCAGTTTTGCCCCCGGGAGAAAGGCTTCAGCGGGCGACGTAGTCGACCACGCAGACCTTGTCGAGCAGCGGCTTGAGCTTGCCGACAAACTCCATGTGCGCCGGGTGCGGCAGATAGACCTCCAGCCCGGCCTTGTCGGCAAAGCTGACCAGGAAGCAGTGGGTGAAACCGTCGTTCAGCCCTTCGGGACTGACGTTGGTGCCCCATTCGAACGCCTTGACGGTGTCGACCTTCCTGGCCAGCTCGGCAAAGGCCTTCTCGATCGCCTGCACCTGCTCGGCGCTGGCACTGTCCTTGAACTTGAAGAAAACGACGTGGCGATACGGGGCTTCGGCGGCAGCAGCAACGGTGAGCATGAGGAGGGTGAGCAGGGTGAACAGGTGTTTCATGGCGGACACACCTTCAGCATGAACGCCGCAGCCCTCCCGGTCAAGCCGCGCGCCGGGCTTGCCTGTTGGGTCGCAAGGACGTAGATTGTTGGAATGCCTCCAACCCCCAGGAGCGGTCGTCCGTACGGGCGACTCGGCCTGCTGCTGCTCGCCCTCGGCGCCGGCCTCTGGCTGCGTATCGACAACGCGCCGCCGGCTGCTCCCAGGTTGCCGCAGGCATCGATCACTGCCGTCACCCCGGCCCCTGCAGCGACCGACAACTGGGCGCGCGCGGCCCTGTCAGCCCTGGAAACCGGACAAGCACTCCGCCTGCGCGAGGACGGTCGCGAACACCACCTGACCCTGGTGCCGGACCGGCTCTACCATCCCGGTCGCCCCGTGACCGAGCGCTTTGAAACCCTGCCGGCCGGCGATCGCCCGACCCTGCTGGCGACCGCCTCACGCCGCGATCCCGCCGGTCATTGGCCGGGCCTGCTGCTGCAGCCGGCGGCGGCGAAACCAGGCCGGCCCGCCGAGGTGGGTCGCTCGGTCGTGCTCACCGAACAATGGCTGCTGCAGGTGCGCGATGCCGTCGCAGCGCGACCCGCCCTCGCCGCGGCCGGGTTCATCCTCACGGAAGAACCCGCCTATGCGCCGGATCACTGGATCGTCGCCGCCCGCGAGGGCGGGGCCATCGGCGGCCTGACGGCGGCCGCCGCCCTGCACGGACATCCGGCAATTGCCGATCTCAGCCCCCTGCTGCGTCGCCAGCGTCAGCGCCAGGCCCTGCCGAATGATCCCTATTTCCCCCTACAGTGGCACCTGCAGGCCAGCGGTTCGAACGCCGGGAAACCCGGTGCCGATGTGCGGGTAACACCCGTCTGGGAGCAGGGCCTGACAGGGCAGGGGGTGCGCATCGCCATCGTCGACGACGGCCTCGACCTGACCCACCCGGACCTGCTCGTCGACACCGACAACGATTACGACTGGAACGATTCGCCGCCCGATGGCGATCCGACGCCGAGTACCTTCAACGAGGACTTCCATGGCACCGCCGTCGGCGGGCTCGCCGGCGCGCGCGGCAACAACGGCATCGGCGTTTCGGGGGTCGCTCCGCAGGCCACGCTGGTCGGTTTCCGGCTCATCGCCGACTGGATCACCGATGCCGACGAGGCCGAGGCCACCCTGCGCGCCAACGATGTCATTCAGATCAAGAACCACAGTTGGGGGGCGCCGCCGACGATCCTCGATCCGGATTTTTATGCCGAACTCGGCTGGAGCGGTCCGCTGCTGCGCGCCGCCCGGCGCAACGCCGCCCTCAACGGCCGCGGCGGACTCGGCACCCTCTCGGTCTGGTCGGCCGGCAACGACCGCGACTACGGCGACCAGGGCAACAAGGACAGTTACCCGAACTCGATCTACGCCCTGCCGGTCGGTGTGCTCACCACTACCGGCACCCTGGCGCCCTACAGCGAAGGCGGCAGCCACCTCATCGTCTGCGCCCCCGGCGCTGGCGGGGTCGTCACCACCGACCTGCGCGGCAATGCCGGCTACAACAACGGCGTCACCCCGGGCGAACTCAGCGGCGAACTGTCGGCCCGCGACTACACCCGCACCTTCGGCGGCACCTCGGCCGCCGCCCCCATCGTCAGCGGCGCCCTGGCCCTGCTGCTCGAAGCCAACCCGCAGCTCGGCTGGCGCGATGTGAAGGAGATCCTGCTGCGCTCTTCCGTGCAACTTGTCCCCGGCAACGCCGGCTGGATCAGTCGCTCCGGCGGTGAACCCGCCCTGCCACTCATCCGCCACCACGAGTCCTACGGCGCCGGTGCCCTCGACGTCGCGGCCGCGGTCGCCCTCGCCGAATCCTGGCAGAACCTCGGCCCCATGGTTGAACACGAGCGCAGCCAGTCGCCCGGCCTCGCCATCCCCGACAACTCGACCACCGGCCTGCGCGTCGACGTCGAGTTCTCCGACGTCACCGAACTGCGCGTTGAGCACGTCACCGTGCGCCTGAATGC
>CANNUR010000283.1 GCA_947523045.1 uncultured Prosthecobacter sp. | reverse complement strand
GTTATGCGGGAGGGGCTGAGCACCGCCCCTTGCGCGAGATGAGCCGAAGGCGGTCTCTCAGAGCCGACATTCTCCGCACCTCATGACTGCACTGATTTGGTGCATAGCTTGCAATCGCATGAAATAACTACATTTTTTCAGTTCATAAGCTGAACACTTCGATGTCAGTGGCATCCGCAAGATGGAGGTGCCCGTGCCACTCTACTTCGACCACGGCAAGGGCTGCCGCCTGTGGGACGTCGACGGCAACGAATTCATCGATTTCCAGACCGGCCAGGGCGCCCTGCTCTACGGTCACGCCCCCGAAGGCATGGCCGAGGCCATCGCCGCGCAGGCGCGCAAGGGCACCCACTGGGCGGCGCAGTGCGAACTGGAGATCGAGGTGGCCGAACGCCTGCAGAAGATGATCCCCGGCGCCGAGCGCGTGCGCTTCAACAACTCGGCCACCGAGGTCGTGCTCGCCGCCTTCCGCCTGGCGCGCGCCCACACGGGCCGCAAGCTCATCCTCAAGTTCGAGGGCCATTACCACGGCTGGGCCGACGAGGGCCTGGTCGGCTTTGCACCGCCGCCCGACCGCTGGGGCGACGACGAGCATCCGGCGCGCCTGCACCCGAGCCAGGGCGTCATCCCGGAGGTGCTGGAGCAGTTCGTGGTGGTGCGCTGGAACGATGTCGAGCACCTGCGCCGCAAGGTCGACGAGTTCCGCGGCCAGATCGCCGCCATCGTCTTCGAGCCCGTGCTCTGCAACACCGGTTGCATGGAGCCCGCGCCCGGCCTGCTGCCAGCCATCCGTGAACTCTGCGACCGCGACGGCATGCTCATGATTGCCGACGAGACGATCACCGGCTTCCGCTTCGGCGCCGGCGGCGCGCAGACCCACTACGGCGTCGTGCCGGACCTGACCATCCTCGGCAAGGCCATCGGCGGTGGCGTGCCCTTCGCCGCCCTGGTCGGCAAGCAGGCGGCCTTTGCCAAGATCCTCAGCGGCGAGGTCGTGCACGCCGGCACCCTCAACGCCAATCCGCTCTGCCTGAGCGCCGCGAAGTGGTGCCTCGACGAGATCCTGACGCTCGGCAGCGCCCATCCCGCCGGGATCATCGACCTGGGCCAACGCCTCATGGGCGGCCTGCGCGAACTCGCCGACCGGCATGGCATTCCCCTGCGGCCGCAGGGTCCGGGCCTGGTCTTCCACACGGTCATGCTCAAGGCCGGCGCCGGCGAGGGACGGGTCACCAGCTACCGCGACTACGTGCAGCGCCACGACGCGCCGCGCTGGGCGCACCTGCGCCGCTGCCTGCTCGAAAGCGGCGTGCGCGCCATTGAGCGCGGCCTCTGGTTCCTCAGCCTTGCCCACAGCGCGGCCGATGTCGACGAGGCCCTGCAGCGTGCCGACGCCGCCTTCGCTCGCCACGCCGCCGAGTGGCGCTGAAACCTCCCTTGCCCACGCCATGAACCTCCAGGATCAAGTCTGCGTCATCACCGGCGCCGCCCGCGGCATCGGCCTCGCCCTTGCCAAGTCGCTCATCGCCCGCGGCGCGCTGCCCGTGCTGGTCGACCTCGACGCCTCCGCCCTCGCCGCGGCGGAAGCGTCGCTGCCCGAAGACCGGACCCTAGCCATCACCGCCGATGTAACCCGCGCCGACGACCTCGCGCGCGTCGTTGCCCAGGCGCGTGCCCGCCTCGGTGAAATCGCCGTCTGGATCAACAACGCCGGCCTCGCCCGCCACCGCTGGATCGCCGACTACAGCGAGGCGGAGATCGATCTCATGCTCGACGTCAACCTGAAGGGCACCATCCTCGGCTCGCAGGCCGCCCTGCGCGCGATGATGCCACAGCGCCACGGCCACATCGTCAACATCATCTCCACCGCCAGCCTGCGCGGCATCCCCAGCGAAACCGTCTACTGCGCCGCCAAGTGGGGCGTGCGCGGCTTCACCCAGGGCCTGGCCGAGGAGGCCGCCCCCCCCCGCATCCGCGTCACCGCCCTGCTGCCCGGCGGGGTCGACACCGCCTTCTGGGACGAGGCCTCGGAACGTGCGGCCCCGCGCCAGCTTTTCCTGCGCCCGGAACAGGTCGCCGACGGCGTCCTGCGCTGCCTGGAAATGGACGACACCTGCGTGCCGCGCGAACTCGTGCTGCGCTCGCTCGACGACGCCGATTTCTCCGTGCAGCCGGCCTGAGTTCAGGCCAGACGTACGCGCGTGCCAAGATGGTGTTCCGCGCCCGGTGCCAGGTCAACGGCACCCTCGCCGGCGTTGGCCGCCTCGACACAAAGAAAGCCCAGGTAGGCCTCGTCAGGAAGATCGGCGAGCCGCTTCGATTTCTCGATCCACGGATTCCACACCACCGTCGTCGCGCTGCCCTGCTTCTCGACGATGAGCGTGCGACCCAGCGCAGGATCCTCGACCGCCACGGCGGCCGTGCTGGCATACTGTCGATCGACCTCACGGTCGAACACGACATCGCCGACCTGCCAGCGCTTCACCCGCTCACCCACCGTGTCGAGGTAGGCGGCACCATCGAGTCCTCGCACCGTGACGCGGATGATGTCGCCCACGGTCAGATAGGTGTGCAGCGCCTCCTCCAGGCGCAGCGGTTCGTCGCCGATGTTGCGGGTGGCAAGGACCACCTCCAGGGCCTCGCCGATGCGCATCTCCAGTCTCACCGCGAGGCGGGATTCCCACCAGGGCTGGGCCGCTTCGCCGGCTTCCAGCTCAAAGACCAGGTGCACACCGGCGTCGGTTGCCTCAGCGGCCACAAGCCGCCAGGGCAGGATGCGGGCGTAGCCGTGCATCGGCCGCTGCGGGTCGGCATGCGGACCAAACCAGGGCCAGCAGACCGGGATGCCGCCACGGATCGCCTTGCCCGGTTCGAGCACGGCGTCCGGGCTCAGGTAAAGCACCGGCGCCTGACCGGCCGGCGTCCACTCCATGAGGTGGGCGCCATGGACGGCGATGCGGGCGGTCGCACGCGCATGCCGGATTTCGTAGATGGGATAAGCCGGCGAACCGGTGAGGTGAAGGCAGTCGGGCAGTTGCATGTCAGAGGAACCTTTCCAGCAGGGGTTTCAGGCTCTGCGCCGTTTTCTCGGGCCAGAGTTTGCGATCGGTGACCAGGGCGGTTTCAAGGGCGCGGTGCTCGGGCCAGTCGGGCACGGCGGGCACCTGCGGCAGGACCCGGGCGAGGATCTGCTTCGCCATGGCGGCGTTGGCCTGAACGTGGGCCAGAACCGACTCCGCGGTCACGTCCGCCTCATCGGCCTTCCAGCAGTCGTAGTCGGTGACCATGGCCAGGGTGGCGAGGGCGATCTCCGCCTCGCGGGCGAGCTTGGCCTCAGGCAGATTGGTCATGCCGATGACATCGAAGCCAAGGCGGCGGTTGACCTCGGACTCGGCTCGGGTGGAGAAGGCCGGCCCATCCATGCAAACATAGGTGCCGCCGTCGTGAACGCGGGCACCACATTCCGTGGCGGCGCTGCGCAGCAGGCCACGCAGGCCGGCGCTGACGGGTTCGCCAAAGCCGACGTGGGCGACGATGCCGCGGCCGAAAAACGTGTGCTGGTCGCGCCGGCTGGTGCGGTCGAAGTACTGGTCGGGCAGGACGACATCCCGCGGACGGTATTCCTCCTTCAGACTGCCAACCGCGGTGACGGCGATGATCCAGCGGACGTTGAGCGAGCGCAGGGCCCAGAGGTTGGCACGGTGGTTCAGCTCCGTGGGCAGAAGGCGATGGCCGCGACCGTGGCGCGGCAGGAAGAAGACGCGGCGGCCGGCATACGTGCCGGCAACCAGCCGGTCCGAGGGCGCCCCAAACGGCGTAACCACCTCGATCTCCTCGGCCCGCTCAATGCCGTCGATTTCGTACAAGCCGGAGCCGCCGATGATGCCGATCGCGGGAGGGAGGGGGTCTGCCATGCGTTGCACCATAGGGA
>CANNUR010000282.1 GCA_947523045.1 uncultured Prosthecobacter sp. | reverse complement strand
GGCCACCTTCATCGCCGCAGCGCGCACCTCAAAGCTTTCTCCTGACTTCAGGTGGGTGATCTCTTCAATGAAGAGCAGGTGCCAGAGCTGGCGAAAACGGTCGCCGTGCACGAACACCGACGGCAACCCGGCATCAATTTCACAGCGGAAGCGCAGGTTGCGTTCGCGCAGGTGCTCATCGAACAGGCCATGCTGCTCGTCGATGACTTCCTTGAGAGACACCCATTCGTCACGCTCGAGCTTGCGCACGTTCGAGGCGTAGGCCAGATGCGAAAGCATCGACTGGATGCGGTCGAGTTGGACCAGCGCCTGGTGCTGCGTCTCCGTCCAGAAGGCCACATCACGCGGCGGATGCCCGCCGACCTCCTCCATGAGTTTCATGGGTGCGAGGTCGATGAAGGCACGCACCACCGTCAGCGCGTTGCGCAGGTGGTGGTTGAGCCCCTCGGCCATGATGCCCATGCCGACAACACGATCGGCCATCAGATGCCCGCGAATGGCCTCGGCCTTTTCCGCGAGCAGCCGCTCCTTTTCGAGCAGGGCGCGGTAGTGCGCCATGGCCTCCTTGAGCACTTCACCCAGTTCACCAGGTTCAATCGGCTTGTGCAGGTAGCGGAAGGCCCTTCCCTGGTTGACCGCGCTGACTGCGGCGGCGTAGTCAGTGTAGGCCGTGACCAGGATGCGCACGATGTTGGGATTGAGCCGGCGCGCACGCTCCAAAAGGGCAACCCCGGATTCGCCAGGCATGCGCTGATCCGTGATCAACACGCCAATGCGCGCTCCATAATGCTCAAGGATCCGGTAGGCATCGGCGGCATTGTCCGCCGTGTGAATGACATACTGATCCTCGAAAATCTGACGGAAGTAGCGCAACGAGATCGCCTCGTCATCCACGTACAAAATGTGAAATCCGGGAGCAGCGTCTGGTTTCATGGCTGGAACAGACGGTTCCCGGCGCGTCCAAGCGTCGAAGGATTGAGATCTGGGCTGACCGGCGTTTGGACGCGTGCTGAAATCATGGGTCGGCAATCAACATGCAGAATGAACTCCGGACGCCAGTTGGCAAGCTCCGTTTTTCACAAAGGCTGGAATCACCATCACCGCGCCCCGGGAGGATGTGGCGAAAGGCGGGCTTGCACGCCCTCGTTTAGAACAGTAAACTGCCCCATCATGAACACCCCCGCCCTCCTTGCCGCCTTCGGCCCGCTCGGCACGCCCGAGCTCATCATCATCGCCATCCTCGTGCTCGTGCTGTTCGGGGCCAAGAAACTCCCCACCTTCGCCCGCAGCTTGGGCAAGAGCATGGGTGAATTCAAGAAAGCCCGCGACGAATTCGAACACGAACTGACCCGCGCCCAGGAAGAGGTCGAGCGCCCGACCATCCCGGCAACCCCGGAAAAGCGCCAGCCGGTCAACACGCCCCAGGACGTCTGAGCCTAGCCGCCCCACCGGCATGACCCGCCCGCGCGCATGGCGGCGCCTGCTCGGCGCCCTTCTGCTTTTGTCGCCCGCGGCGGCCGCGCAGGAAGCCGTCACATTCTGCGCCTACAACCTGCGCAACTGGCTGAACCAAGCCGACCCCTCGGATTCCGCCGCCTCGCCAAGGGAGAAACCCGAGCGCGAAAAACGCAAGGTCATCGAGTTCCTCGGCCAGATCCGACCCGACATTCTCGGCGTGTGTGAAATAGGCACGCCCGCCGACCTCGCCGACCTGCAGTCCCGCCTGCGCACCGCTGGCCTCGACCTGCCTCACCACGAATTCTGCCGCGGCGCCGATCCGCAACGCAGCCTGGCCCTGCTCTCCCGCCACCCCATCCGCCAACGCCGCTCGACCGGTCCCCTGCCCTACCGCATCAACGGCGAAACCCTGCGCCTGCAGCGCGGCATCCTCGATGCCAGCATCGTCATCGCCCCCGGCTTCGAACTGCGCTTCCTCGGGGTACACCTCAAGTCGCGCCGCGAAGTGCCTGAAGCCGACCAAGAACTCATGCGCCGCAATGAGGCCCATCTGCTGCGCCGCCACCTTGACGCGATCTACGCGACCGAATCCCAGCCTTCGCTCGTGGTCTACGGCGACTTCAACACCCATCGCAACGAACCCGCCCTGCTCGAGGTCATCGGCAGCCGGGCCCTCGACAGCCACCTGCTGGAAATCCCCGTGCGCGACCGCCATGGCCTGCTCTGGACGCATTTCTGGGAGGCCGCCGATGTGTACAGCCGGCTCGACTACCTCTTCGTCAGCCGCACCCTGCGCCCGCGCGTCGACAGCGCCCGCAGCCGAATCTTCGACGACGCCGATTTCGAAGTCGCCAGCGACCACCGGCCGCTGGTGCTCGTCCTCAAGCCGCCGGCGAGCTGACCCTCACCCCAAGCGGGCCCGCGCCACAACCGCATCCTGCGCAATCTGGTCGCGCAGTTCCGCCACCGAGGCAAAGCGCCGCTCGGGCCGCAGGAAGGCCTCCAAGCGCACTTCCAGGTCGCGGCCATACAAGTCGCCCTGCCAGTCGAACACGTGTGTCTCCAGCAGCGGCACCGCAGCCTCTCCCTCCACCGTCGGTCGCACCCCCAGGTTAGCGACACCAGCGCGCCAGACCCCATCGATCTCGGCGCGCACCGCGTACACGCCGAACGGCGGCAGCAGGCCCGCCTCGGGCGCGACATTGGCGGTGGCAAAGCCGAGTTCGCGTCCCAGGCGACGTCCCGCCACGACCTTGCCAAACAAACTGTAGGTTCGACCCAGCAGGCGGGCGGCGCGATCAAGATCGCCTCCAGCCACCGCCTCACGGATCGCCGTGCTGCTGACCACCTCGTCGCCGACCCGCACCGGCGGCACGCCATAGACGGCAAACTGATGCTTCTGACCGAGATCCATGAGCGAATGGATGTTGCCGCCGCGACCACGACCAAAGGTCCAGGTGTAACCGACCGAGATGCAACCGAGCCGGCAGGCACCAGCCAGTTGCGCGACAAAGGTCTCCGCCGGTGTCGCCGCCAGTTCGGCGGTGAAGGGACAGGCCAGCACGCCGGCCACCGGCAGGGCCTGGAGCAGGTGCAGGCGATGCCCGGGGCCGCACAGCCGCCGCGGTGCACGCGCCGGCTGCAGCACGGCCAGCGGGTGCGGCTCAAAGCTCATCACCAACGCCTGTCCATGGTGCTGATGCGCATGCTCCGCCGCCGCCGCAATGACTTCCTGATGCCCTAGATGCAGCCCATCAAAGACGCCGATGGCAAGCGCCACCGGACCGTCCAACTGACCAAGCTGCTCCAAACGTTCGAAACACAACATGCGCAGTTCTTCGCCCACGTCGCGCGGCTTGGCAAAAGGCTTGTGAAAAGCCTCTAATCTTGAACAAAACCCGTCAAAAACGTGTCCAAACCGGCAAGAAAGGAGTCCCCCATGAACCCCAGCCTCAATCCAAGCCGCCCCGGCTGGATGCGCAATGCCGAGGACGCAGGCGGAGGCAGCGGCATCGCGAAAGGGCGCACACCGCGCATCGGCCTCGCCCTCTCCGGGGGCGGCGCACGCGGCCTCGCCCATGTCGGCGTCATCGAAGTCCTCGAAGAGGCCGGCATTCCCATCTGCGCCATCGCCGGCACCAGCATGGGTGCTTATGTCGGCTCGCTGTACGCCGCCGGCCTGACGTCCACCGAACTCCGCGAACTGGCGCGCGAGATCCGCGACCGACGCACCCTGCTGCGCCTGCTCGATCCGGTCTTCCCCCCCACCACCGGCCTGATCCGCGGCCTGCGCATCCGCCGCCACTTGGAACGCAGCCTCGGGGGGCGCCAATTTGAGGATCTCGACAAACCCCTGCTCGTCGTCGCCGCCGACCTCGACAGCATGGCCGCCCATGTCTTCGACCGCGGCCCGGTCGGTCCGGCCGTGCACGCCAGCGCCGCCATCCCCGGCCTGTGCGCGCCCGTGCACATCGACGGCCGTCGCTTCACCGACGGCGGCGCGGTCGAGCCC
>CANNUR010000281.1 GCA_947523045.1 uncultured Prosthecobacter sp. | reverse complement strand
CTCGATTCGCGGCTGGTGCCAGGGCGACGGCTACCGCATCGGCTTCGGCGAGGTCGAGGGCACCATCCTGCCGGCGCTCTAGCCGCAGCGCGGGCGTTGCGTCAGCGCGCGGCGGACCGCTTCAGGTTCAGCAGGTTGCCGGTCAGGATCAGAGCGAGGGCGCAGACGCGGGCGAAGCCGCGGAGGGTGGTGTGGATCATGGAGGGCTGGATTGGAGGGTTCATGTTGGGGTGGTGAGTGTGAAGGAGGGGTCAGCTTTTTGGGGCTTCGGCGGCGGGTTCGGCCTGTTCCGGCTCATTTTTCATGCCGTTGATGGCGGCCCGTTCCTTTTCGGCGGCCTGGGCGATGGCGGAGCCCTTGTAGGTGTCGATCAGGCGGGTGAAGAAAACCTGGGCATCCTCGTAGCGTTTCATTTTGACGAGGGTCTGAGCTGCCTTCATTTCGGCGTCGGGCACGCGCTGGACCTGGGTGCCGTAGAAGACGGGGATGCGCAGGTAGGCCATGAGGGCCTTTTCCAGTTCCTTTTTCTTCAGGTGGATGTCGGCGATGATCATCCAGATGGAGGCATGGATCGAGGAATCATTGGTGTCCTGGAGAATGCTCTGCGCCTCGGCCAGAATCGAAGTGTATTCGGTGGAGGTCTGGCGATCGATGTCGAGTTGGATGATGCGCAGCTTGAGCTTTTGCTCGTCGTTGAGCTGAACCGCACGCAGCTGCGGGATGAGCTTGATGGTCTCCTCGAACTTGCCGGCTTGGCTGAGGGTTTCGACGTAGGCGAAGAAGACTTCGCGGTAGGGCGTGCCCTTGATGGTCTCGAAGACCTCGAAGAAGTCCTTGGCCTTCTTGATGATGGCGATGGCCTCCTCCGGCTTGCCCTGGCCAAGCAGGGAGCGGGCGTCGGAGATTTCGATGGGTTCCGGCCAGTCCATGGAAGCGACGTTGGCCATGGGCAGGACCGTGGTGGCGGTTTTGTCGCCAATGGTCAGGGTGCGCACGACCTTGCCATCCTGGACGGTGAACTCGGTGTGGTTGATTTGCGTGCCGTCCTTGAGCACGATCATCTGGGCGGAGGCCGCCTGGGCGAACAGGAGCAGGGCGGCGAGGGTGAAAGCGTGGCGCAGCATGGCGGGAGAGGGCATCAAAGTTTGCCGAGTTCGATTTCAGCCTGCTTCATCTCCGGCAGGTCCTTGAGGTCCGTGCGCTTGGTCATCTCGACGAGGGTGAGCTTGGCGGCCTCGCGGTCAGTGTACTGGCGCTCGGGTGGATCGGCCGGCCGATTGAACTGCAGGAAGGCACGGGCGCACTGCAGGTAGGCCTTGGCCATGAGCGGCTTCCATTTCTGGTGGGCGATGAAGACGCGCTGGTAAAAGGGGATGGCGGCGCCCCAGTTGCCCTGGACGAACTCGATCTCGCCCTGCATGAGCAGGGATTCGGCGTGGGCCTCACCTCGCCATTCCTTGGTGTTGACGATGTCCTCGTAGATCTTCTTGGCCTCGGCATACTTTTTGAGCCGGAACAGGGTCTTGGCCTTGCCGAGGGTGGCGTCGAGCAGGCGTGAGCTGGCGGCGTACTCCTCGATCGCCTGGGTGAAAAGTTCGAGGGCCTTGTCGTTTTCGCCCTTTTCGTAGGCGATCTCGGCCAGGCCGACCGCGGCGCCGTCGGCGTATTCGGTGTCCTTGAAGAATTCGTTGAGGCGGTTGTAGCAGCCGGCAGCCTTGTCGAAATCGCCCTTGCGGCGGGCGTTGTCGCCGACGGTGGAGAGCAGCATCGGGCTGAGGTCCTCGGGGCGTGCCACCTCGATGATGACGGCAAACAGCTTGTCGGCCTTGTCCGGCTCGCGCATGACCTTGGCCAGCCAGGCCTTGGCGAAGAGGATGCGCATCTGGGCGGTGCCGTTCATGGCGGCCTCGGGCGGGGTGATCATCTGTTCCAGCTCCTTCTCGATTTGCTCAAAGGTGATCTCGGGCGGCGTGCTGCCGTCGGCGGCCGGCGCGGCGCGGCGGCGCTTGGGCGCGGTCAGGGTGATGAGTTGCTGGATGAGACCCTCGACCTGCTCGTTGGCGGCATTGGGGATCTTCGGGCGGATGGCGTCGGCGAGCAGTTTCTTCGCCTCGTCCTGCTTGCCCTCCTTGACGCGGGCGCGCGAGATCCAGAGCACGGCCTTGAGTTCCTGCTCCTCGTTGTCCTTGTGGGTGACGAGGTACTTCTGCCACATGTCGCCGAGCTGCTGCCACTGGTTGAGGCCGGCGTAGAGGTCGGTGGCTTGGTCCATCGCGTAGGACAGCACGTCCTCGGACTTGGCCTTCTCGACGGCCAGGGCGAAGTGTCCAATCGCCTTCTCGTAATCCTGCTTCTGGTTGTAGGCATCGCCGAGCAGGCTGTGCACCTGGCCGATGTTCGGGTCGTTGGGGGCGTCGGCAATGATCTGCTCCAGATCCTTCATGGCTGAATCCACCTCGCGGGCCTGGAACTTGATGAAGGCGAGGCGGTAACGTGCGTCGACGACGTACTGCCCCTTCGGGTTCTCCTTCATGTAGCTGGTGAGCGCCTTGGTGGTGTTGATCGAGTCGTTCTGGTAGAAGTAGATCAGGGCGATGCGGTAGAGGGCGTCGTCCTTGTAGGCGGTCTCGGGGAACTCGCTGACCAGCAGCTCAAAGGTGGTGCGCGCGTCCTCGAAGCGCTGCATTTCGAAGAGCACGTTGCCGCGCAGGAAGCGCAGGCGCTCCTTGTCGGCCTTGGGGAAGCCCTCGGCCTTGTTGAAGGAGTCGACGGCGTCGGCGAGGTTGCCGTTCTCGTAGGCGAGCATGCCGTACATTTCCGAGACGGTGCCGAGGTCCTCACCCTCGGGGAAGTCGCGGATGTAGCGTTCGCAGAGCTCGCGCGCGGCCTTGACGCGCTTGAGCTGGGCGTTGGCGATGATCATGCCGAAGAGGCAGCGGTCGCGCTGGGGGAACTCCTTGAAGTCCTGAACGATGACATCGAAGGCGAGGAGCGATTCCCAGAAGCGGCCCATTTCGAAGTAACAGCGGCCGAGGCGGTAGTACAGGCTGGCGTCGTAGTCGGTACGCGCCTCGATTTCCTGGAGCAAGTCGCGGTTGACCTTGAGCTTCTCCTCCAGCTCCTCCTTGGTGCCGCGGATTGGGCCCTTGCCGGGGTTGGCGAGGCTCTGCTCGATCTTGGCGATGACCGCCTTTTGCAGACCGGAGATCTCCACCTGCCGGCGCACCATTTGGTAGGCGCCGAGCGCCTCGCGGAAGCTCTTTTTCTCCAGCATCTGGTCGCCCAGGCGCAGGTAGATGTTGTTCATCTGGGCGACGTTGTCGCCGCCGGTGGCGTAACCCTTGACCTTCTCCATCAGCTCGCCGGCCTCGTCGAGCTCGCCCTTGGCGACGTGGATGTCGGCGGCCATCATCGCCGCCTGGATCGATTCGGCACTGCGCACGCCGTCGGCGATGACCGACTTGAGCACGGCGAGGGCCTCGTCGGCCTTCTCTTGCTTGCGCAGGGCCTCGGCGACGAACAGGCCGGCCTCGGCCTTCATCTCCGGAGCCTTGTTGACGACGTCCTTGAGGATTTCGATGCCCTTGTCGGGTTCGCCCTTGTTGATGTAGCAGCGGCCGAGCGCCAGGCGCACCGGGTTGATGAACTCACCCTCGGCGAAGTTTTTTACATACTCCTCGAGCGGTATGATGGCCTTTTCATACTCGTTCTGGTTGAAGAAGGAGGCGCCTTCGACAAAGAGCACCTGTGGGAAGGGTTTGCCGCTGACGTTTTTTTTGACCTGCTCGATCTTCGCCAGTGCCTCGGCGTACTTGGCTTCACCGAAGAGGCGCAGGGCCTCGTTCATCAGAGCTTCGGTCTCCTGCTGGATGTTGAGTGCGCCGGCCGGGGCCGCCGGTGCGGCCGGGGCATCCTGGGAACGCGCGGGGAGCTGCCCAAGCAGGGCGGTCAGCAGAACGAAGCGGAGGACGGGTCGCATGGGGTGGTTGGCGGTGAAAAGCGTCACT
>CANNUR010000280.1 GCA_947523045.1 uncultured Prosthecobacter sp. | reverse complement strand
CCTCCGGGACCCCGTGTGAAAAAGGTTTTTCTATCGCTTTTCCCATCTTTTCGAAGCCGCTGCCGGCTCACCGGTTGCGCGCCCGCCGCGGACGGTGCTAGTGTGCCGGCTCCCCCCCTCCGGTCTGCCGGACCCCTGCTATGAAGATTCTCGTCACCGGCGGCGCCGGATTCATCGGCTCGCACACTGTCGAACGCCTGCTCCGCGACAGCGCCGGCGAGGTGACCGTGCTGGACAGCTTCAACGACTACTACAACCCGGCGATCAAGCGTCGCAACCTGGCCGCCGTCGCCAACCGCATCACCCTGCGCGAGGGCGACCTCACCGATGCCGCCTTCGTCCGCGCCGTGTTTGAGGAAGGCGGCTTCGATGCCGTGATTCACCTCGCCGCCCGCGCCGGCGTCCGTCCCTCGATCGCCGAGCCCGAGCTCTACCTCGACACCAACATCAAGGGCACGTTTCACCTGCTCGACAACGCCCGCCGCACCGGCTGCCAGCACTTCGTCTTCGCCAGCAGCTCCTCGGTCTACGGCGTCAACACCAAGGTGCCGTTCAGCGAGGCGGATCCCATCCTGCAGACGATCAGTCCCTACGCGATGACCAAGATGGCCGGCGAGCAGATGTGCTCGAACTACAGTCATCTCTACGGCCTGCGCACGGTCTGCCTGCGCTTTTTCACGGTGTACGGCCCGCGCCAGCGGCCGGACCTGGCCATCTCGAAGTTCACCCGCCTCATCGAGGACGGCCTGCCGATCGACAAGTACGGCGACGGCAGCACGGCGCGCGACTACACCTACATCGACGACATTGTCGAGGGGGTCGCCGGCGCCCTGCGCCTGCGCACGGGCCCTCTCTGTGAGATCCTCAATCTCGGCGGCTCCCAGACGGTGACGCTCAACGAACTCATCGCCACGATCGAAGCCGCGGTCGGCAAGCCAGCCCGCATCACCCCCCTGCCCGAACAACCCGGCGACGTGCCGCTCACCTCGGCCGACGTCAGCAAGGCGGTCCGCCTGCTCGGCTTTCAGCCGCGCACCCGCATTGGCGAGGGCGTCGCCCGCTACGTCGAGTGGTTCCGCCAGATGCGCCGCGACGGCGTGGTGGTCTGCTGACCGACTGCGGAAACACCTGGCCCGCCGGAACGTCAGGCCAGCAGCGGTCCGCGCACCGGCTCGGCCAGCGCCGCCCGGACGTGAGCGACGAGTTCCTCCGCGCCCACCTCGGCCCGCTCGCGGCTGAACAGGTTCTTCACCACCACGCGCGGGTATTCCGCGCCGAAGACCAGGGCCAGGCGGGCATTCTGGTTCTCGGCCGCCTGGAACTGCTTGTTCACCTTCTGGGCCGACAGGCTGACATCCGTCTTCACGCCGGCGCGGCGCAGGGCCTGGAGGGCGGCCAGAGCCGGCGCGCGCTGCGCCTCATCGGCCACCACCACGTAGGCGTCGACCCCTTGCGCGGCATTCAGGTAATCCGTCAGGCGCATCTGCGCCGCTGGCGTCTTCGCCAGCAAAATGCCGAGCACGACATCCCCCATGGCGAAGCCGGCCGCGGGCATGTCGACCGCACCGTCGCTGATGAGCGCGCACAGTCGGTCGTAACGACCGCCGCCGGCGACCGCGCGCAGGCCGTGTTTGAGGTCGAAGACCTCGAACACGGTGCCGGTGTAATAGGCCAGACCGCGCACGATCGAAGCATCGATCTGGACAAAGTCCCAGAGCCCGCGCGCGTTCAGGTCGGCACGCAGCTCGGCGAAGGCCGGGTGCGTGTCGTCGGTGCCGGTCATGAAGGCGCGCACCTCGTCGAACTGCAGTCCGATGGTGGCCAGCCGGGCCGCCGTCTCCTCGGGTCGGGCACGCTCGATCTTGTCGACAATCTGCAGAAAGGCCGGCGCATGTTCGTCGGCCACGCCCTTGTCGCGCAGGAACTGGTTCCAGATCTCGCGGTTGCTCAGACGGATGCGGAAGTCGCCAGGCTGCAGGCCAAAGTCGAGCATCACCTCGATGGCCAGGGCGATCAGTTCGGCGTCGGCGCCGGGGGAGGCATCGCCAAGGATGTCGGCATTGAACTGGATGAACTCGCGAGTACGCCCCTCCTGGGGCTCCTCGTAGCGGAAGCAGGAACCGATCTCGAACCACTTCAGCGGCTTTTTGAAATCGCGCTGGCGGGCGGTGGCCATGCGCGCCAGCGAAGGTGTCACCTCCGGCCGCAGGGCGATCTCGCGCCCGGCCTTGTCCTCAAAACAAAACAGCTGGCCGGTGATTTCATCGCCACTCTTCTTTCGATAGAGATCGGTGCTCTCGATGACAGGAGCCTCGTACTCGACGAAGCCACAGCGGCGGGCGGCGGCGCGCCAGGTGTCGGTGACGTAGTTGCGCAGCGCGCACTCCCGGGGGAAGAAGTCGCGAAAGCCTTTGACGGTGCGGAAGGAGGCCATTAGAAGGGCCGGACTGATGCCCGCCACGCCTGCAAGTTCAACCGTTTTTCCCGATGCTGTCCGAGCTGTTCGTGCGTGACTTCCGCTGCTTCGCGGAAGGCCGGCTGCGGCCGCACCCGGAGCTGACGGTGCTGGTGGGACGCAACGCCCAGGGCAAAACCTCCCTGCTTGAGGCGGCTTGCGCGCTGCTCCGGCTGCAGTCGCCGCGCACGACCAGCCGGACCGACCTCGTCCGCTTCGGCGCGGCCAACTGCCTCATCGAGGGCCAGTTCAACAACCACCGGCTGCGCTTCGCCCAGAGCGCGCGCGTGCGCCGGCTGGCGGTCGATGGCTCGGTCTGCACGCGCTCGGCCGAGTACCTCGCACACAGCAGCCGCGTCGTCTGGATGGATCATCGCGACATGGGCCTGTTGCGCGGCGGCGCCGAACAGCGGCGGCGCTACCTCGATTTCGCCGCCAGCCAGATCTTTGCCGACTACCTGCCCGCCCTGCGCGGCTATGAACGGGCGCTGCGCGGCCGCAACCACGTGCTCAAGCGCGATGCCGTCATCGCCTGGCGCCAGGCCGACGCCTTTGCCGGGGTCATGGACGGCTTCGCCCGTGTCCTGCGCGCCCGGCGCGCCGAACTGACCGCCGCCCTGGCACCCGAGGCCGCACGCGCCCATGCGGTGCTCAGCGGCGGGGCCGAGACAGCGGCCACGAGCTATCGATCCGGTCAGTCGAGCGAGGATCTTGTCGCCCAACTTGCCAGTCTGCGCGACGAGGAGCAGCGCCAGCGACTGACCCTTGCCGGCCCGCACCGCGACGACCTTGACCTGAGCCTCAATGCTCTCGACGCCACGGCCTTCGCCTCGGAAGGCCAGCAACGCAGCCTGGCAGTGGCCCTCAAGGTCGCCCAGGCCCGCGTGCTTGAGGCGGCCTGCGGCGCGCCGCCGCTGCTGCTCGTGGACGATGTCTTTGGCGAGCTCGACGCCCACCGCCGGCGCGCCCTGCTGTCGCTGCTGCCGGCGGGCACCCAGAAGATCCTCACCACGACCAGCCTCGACTGGGCCCAGGCGGACGGGGTTCAGGGCGAGATCTGGCGCGTTGAAGGAGCCTGCCTGCAGCCTACCTGAGGCCGGGCCTCAAACCTGTCCGAGGTAGACGGCGCCGAGTGGCGGCAGATCGATGATGACGCTGTAGGGCCTGCCCTGCCAGGGGGTCTCGCCGGCGGGCAGCGGCAGCGGATTGACCATGCCGCTGCCGGCATAGCCCGGAGCATCGGTGTTGAGCAGTTCCCGGTAGCTGCCGGGTTTGGCCACACCAACCCGGTAGCCCTTGCGCGGCACCGGCGTGGCATTGACGACCACGTAAACCGCTCCGCCACGGCGATCACGGCGCACAAAGGCGAAGATGCTGTGGTCGGCATCACTGGCATCGAGCCAGTCAAAGCCCTCCGCCTCATGATCGAGTTCATGCAGGGCCGGCACGGTCTGGTAAAGCCAGTTGAGGTCCTGTACCAGCTTCTGCGCCGCCGCATGTTCTTCCCCCATGAAGAGGTGCCAGTCGAGGCTGCGCGCGTGGTTCCACTCGTTCCAC
>CANNUR010000279.1 GCA_947523045.1 uncultured Prosthecobacter sp. | reverse complement strand
AGATCAGCCTGCCCAAGCGGGTGCTGGCCGGCGGCGGTCGGTACGGCTGGGATGACGCCGGTGAGACGCCGAACACTCACTTCCTTTACATCGACACTGGCGACATCCCGGTGGTCATGGACATCCACAACCTGCCGCGCCAGAAGGGCATGAAGGCGGGTGACGTCTATCGCCGCCGCCGCACCAGCGCCTTCCTCGTCATTGAATGCGAGGGCGGTTATTATGCCGGCAGCCGCGGCGGCGGTTCGGCGCATGATCCCGAAGGCAAGGTGATCCAGCGCTTCCGCGGTGACGGCGGCGGCGGCCACGCGGAGAACTTCATCGCCGCGATGCGCAGTCGCAAGACCGCCGACCTGAATGGCGAGATCGAGCAGATCCACTATTCCAGCGCCTGGTGCCACCTCGGCAACCTGTCCTGGCGCCTCGGCCAGGATGGCGACCTCGACCAGGCCAAGGCCCAGCTCAAGGATTTCGAACCCTGGCAGCACGTCATCGACGACCTGCCCGCCCACCTCACGGCCAATGAGGTGACGCTCAAGCCCGGTGATCTGCGCGTCGGGCGTCTGTTGGAGATTGATGCCGCCAAGGAGACCTTCACCGGCGACTCCGCCACCCCCGGGGCGCTCGCCCTGCTCAAGCGTGAGTACCGCAAGGGGTTCGAAGTGCCCGAGCAGGTTTGAAGTCCTGCAAAAAGGCTTGCCCTGGGTGGGTGCGCGGCGTTGAGTCGCGCCATGCCGCCGCCCATTCCCCTGCTTCTTGCCAACACGGAAATCCTTCCCGGGTACCGCACCACGGCCTACCTCGGCCTGGTGCAGGGCAGCACGATCCGGGCGAAGCACTTTGGGCGCGACCTCATGGCGGGCTTGAAGAATCTCGTTGGCGGCGAGTTGCGCGGCTACACCGAGTTGCTGCAGGAGTCGCGCCAGCAGGCGATCGAACGCATGACCGAGCAGGCTGCCCGCCTGGGCGCCAATGCCATCGTCAACGTCCGCTTCGGCACCGCTTCCATCACCCAGGGAGCTGCCGAGATTCTTGCCTATGGCACGGCTGTACGCGTCGAACCCGAGTGACCTGCGCGCATGGAACTGATCGTCCTCCTGCTGATCGTGGGCTTCGTGTGCGGACGCATCGCCGAGCAACGGCACTTCCGTCGCCTGCAGGAGCGTGAGCGTGCCTGTGCCTCCGTGCCGGTCACCACCTTGAGCAGGCCGCCGCCCGGTCGCGTCGTGGCATCTGCCAGCCTGGCCTGCGGCTCGGTGGTGGTGGCGGTCGATTACTTCAAAATGGTTCTCTCCGGCTTCCGCCTGTTTTTTGGCGGCGAGCTGAAATCCTACGCCACCCTGCTGGAACGGGCGCGCCGCGAGGCGGTCTTGCGCCTGCGCGAGTCGGCTCCGGACGCGGACTGCTTCATCAACCTGCGCTTCGAAAGCAGCGACATCGGCGGGAAGGCGCGCGGCGCGCCAAATGTCGAAATGCTGGCCTATGCCACGGCGTTGAAGTTCCGCCCCGAACGGACTTCCGGTGAAGCCGCCCGCGGCGCCTGAGCGGCCTTGCTCCGGCGCGGTGGTGCGTCTACTCTCCGCGCCCTCATGAACCCCCAGACCGAGACCACCCTGCGTTTTGCCGGCGAGTACCCCGCCCCGGCCGTGTGGGCGGCCGCGCTGGGGCTGGCGCTGCTGATGGGCCTGCTGTACCGCCGCGAGGCACGCCAGCATCCCGGCCCCTGGGCCTGGTTGCCCGGGCTGCTGCGCTCGCTCGCCGTGTTCCTGCTCGTGCTGGCCCTGTCCGGACCGGTGCTGCGCCACGAGACGACGCGTCGCCAGCTCGGCCGTGTCATCTTTGCCGTCGACGCCTCGGCGAGCATGAAGCTGGAGGATGAGCCTGCGGGTGCGGTTTCGGGAGAGGCGGCGGCAGGAACCCGCTACGAGCGCGTCGAAAAGTTGCTGCTGGGCGGGGCCACACCGCTGCTGCGCAAAATCACCGAGAGCCAGGATGCCGAGTTGGTCCTGCTGCGCGGCACGCAGGCACAACGGGTCTGGTGGCAGCGTCAGGGGGGCAAGGACACGCCCGGCCCACTGCCCGCGGCCTTCGACCTGCCGCCGGATGCTCCGCTCACCAACCTCGACGCCGCGGCTCGCGAGGCGCTCGGTGAGCTGGCGCCGGGCACCGCGCTGGTTTTGCTCAGCGACGGCCAGCACAACACGACCGGTTCGCCGGAGGAATTCGCGGGGGCCATGAAGGAGGCGGGAGTGCCGGTGTTCACCATCGGCTTCGGCGTCGAGACGCCACCGCCGGATCTGAGCGTGCTCAATGTCGTCACCGCCGAGTCCGTGTTTGCCGAGGAGAATCTGCTTGGGCGTGTCATCCTTGGCGACAGCCTGCCTGCCGCCACTCCCTGCAACCTGCGGGTGACCAGTGGTGGGCGCGTGCTCTGGGAGCGCAACTTCAGCGCCGAAGGGCGTGGCGAGCGTCGCTTCGACTTCGGCTTTCCGGTCAAGGATCTGCCTCCTGCGCCGGCAACCGAGCGCGACAAAACCCTGCGCCTGATCAGCGTGCAGGCCTCCGTGGTTGGCGAACGCGCCGGCATGGAAAAGACCCGCGCCAACAATAGCCGCGAGGTCGCGCTGCACCTGCTCAGCCGCAAGCGCAAGGTGCTGCTGCTCGACGGTCGGCCGCGCTGGGAGACGCGCTACGTGAACAATCATTTTGACCGCGATGAGCGCTGGCAGGTCAGTCTGTTGATCGATGATCACGCCGAGCCGGCCGCCGCCGGTGCCCTGCAGAAGGGGTTCCCCAAGACACGCGAGGAATTGTTCAGCCACGACCTCATCATCCTCGGTGATGCGGCCCCTGGCCGGTTCAGCGCCACCCAGCTCGACTGGCTGCTCGAGTTTGTCGAAAAACGTGGCGGCGGTTTGATTCTGGTCGACGGTGCCCGCGGTCACCTCCGTGCCTGGGCGTCCGGCAAGACCGCGCCACTGCTGCCGGTGCTCTGGTCCGGTGCCGCGGCGCCGGCCGCCGAGGGGTGGACGCTGCGCCTGACGCCCGAGGGTGAAAGCCAGCCCGCGCTGCGGCTGAGCGATTCCGCCAGTGCCAACAGCGGACTCTGGCCCGAGTTACCTGAACTGCGCTGGGCGGCGCCTGCGGTGGCCCAGCCCGGGGCGCAGACGCTGGCGGTCTTCGGCAGTCGCGGCAGCAATGCCACGCCGCCGGCCCTCGTCTTTCGCCCGCTGGGCGCGGGTGCGGTGCTCTACCTGGCCAGCGACGAACTCTGGCGCTGGCGCTATCAGGTGGCCGATCTCTACCACCAGCGCCTGTGGATGCAGCTCGCCGCATGGATTGCCGCGCCGCCCTTCCAGGTCGAGGACGCCCAAGCCGCGATTGGCAGCGACCGTCTGCGTTATCAGCCGGGCGAGACCGCGGAAATTCGCGTGCGGCTGGGCGAGTCTTCAGGTGCACCGACCGAGGGCGCCCAAGCCGTGCTGCTGCATGAGGGACGCGAAGTGGCGGTGCTGCCGCTGGAGGCGGATCCCACGCACTTTGGCATCCTGCGCGCCGTCACGCCGCCGCTCAAGGCCGGGGCCTACGAGATCGCCGTCGCCACGGGACCCTCTGCACCGCGCAGTGATCTGCGCCTGTCGCTGCGCGTGGCCGATGCCGGCAATGCCGAGTGGGCCAGCCTGACGCTCAATCGCCCCCTGCTGGAGTCGATGGCCAACCTGTCGGGCGGCCGCTTCCTGCGCTCGCAGTCGCAATGGCGCGACTGGGTGACGGTCGACGGTGCGCCGGCACCGGGGCGCGAGCACGGCTTCAAGGCGGAGCCCGGGCGCTATCATCTCTATGTCTCGCTGGCCTGCCCATGGGCACACCGAACCCTGATCCTGCGCACCCTGAAAAAGCTCGAGAATGTCATTTCCGTCTCGGTCGTTCATCATTTCATGGGCGAGAACGGCTGGACCTTCAGCACCGAGGACGGCGCCACCGGCGATGCGCTCTATGGCCTCGACTTCCTGCACCAGCTCTACAC
>CANNUR010000278.1 GCA_947523045.1 uncultured Prosthecobacter sp. | reverse complement strand
GTTTGAATGCCTGCGCCAGACCAGTGCCAAGAACGCCTTCCGGTTTGGCCTGTCGATGGAGTTCGACGACGCGGCCGCTTACGCCCACTACAGCGATCATCCCGATCACACCGCCTTCGTGCAGAACCGCTGGATCCCCGAGGTCGCGGAGTTTCTGGAGATCGATTACGAACCTTTTGTGCCATGAATCCCCTGCGTTCCCTGCTTGCCTCCGCCGCCCTGCTGCTGCCCGCTGCCGCCACCGCGGCGGAGCGGCCGAACCTGCTGTGGTTTGTCGTCGATGACATGTCGGCGCATTTCTCCTGTTACGGCGAGACCCTGATCCAGACCCCGCATGTCGATCGCCTCGCCGCCGAGGGCACGCGCTTCACCCGCGCCTATGTCACCGCCCCGGTCTGCTCGACCTGTCGCTCGGCGCTGATCACCGGCATGTATCAGACGACCCTCGGTGCCCATCACCACCGCAGTGGTCGCGGTGAGTTGAAGATCCATCTGCCGGAGGGCGTGACGCCGGTGCCGGTCCTGCTGCAGCGCGCCGGCTACTACACCTGCATCGGCAGCGGCCTGCCCGACAAGGATTTTCGCGGTCTGCCCTTCGGTGGAGGCGGCAAGGCCGGCAAAAAGAAGGCCGGTGCCGCGGCCAAGGGGCGGCTCGGCAAGACCGACTACAACTTCGAATGGGATCCAGCGATGTACGACAGCCATGACTGGGCCGGGCGCGCACCGGGCCAGCCCTTTTTCATGCAGGTCCAGCTCCACGGCGGCAAGCTGCGTGCCGACACGCGGGAGGCCAATCGCGCCCTCGCCGAAAGGGCGCGCGCGGAGCTGGGCTCCGCCACCGATCCGCAAAAGGTGACCCTGCCGCCCTATTATCCGCGCGATCCGGTGCTGCTCGAGGACTGGGCCGCCTACCTCGACAGTGTGCGCCTGACCGACAAGCATGTCGGCGAGGTGCTGGCACGCCTGGAAAAGGAGGGGCTGCTGGAGAACACCCTCATCGTCTTCATGACCGACCACGGCATCAGTCATGCGCGCGGCAAGCAGTTCCTCTACGATGAGGGCGCTCACATCCCCTTCATTGTGCGTGGGCCGGGCATTGCCCGCGGGGCGGTGCGTGAGGATCTGGTCGAGCAGATCGACCTGGCGGCGCTGTCGCTCGCCGCGGCCGGCCAGCCCCTCCCGCCGGCGATGCAGGGACGCAACATCCTGGCGAAGGACTACCCGCCGCGCGAGGCGGTGTTCGCCGCGCGCGACCGCTGCGATGAAACGGTCGAACGGATTCGCAGCGTGCGCACTGACCGCTTCCTGTACATCCGCAATTTTTATCCGAAGCGTCCGCACCTGCAGCCGAATGCCTACAAGGACCACAAGGCGATCGTCGCCGCCCTGCGCGCCGCCCACGCGGCCGGCACCCTGCCATCGGTCAGCGAGGAACTGCTGTTCCGGCCCGAGCGCCCGGCCGAGGAACTCTACGAGTACGTCAACGACCGCTGGCAGGTCACGGATTTGGCCGCGAATCCGGACTATCGCCAGGTGCTGGAGTCGCACCGCGCCCGGCTCGATGCCTGGCTGCGCGACAGTCGCGATCCCGGCCCCGAGCCGGAGGCGATGTTCGACAGTGACATGGCCGAGTACCTCAAGCGGCAGAACCCCGAGGTCGAGCGCAACATCGCCCTGATGAAGCAGTGGGCGCGCGAGGGCAAGTGACGCGGAAAAGCGCCGTTGAATTCGGCCCCCGCCGCGCCATGCTGGCGGTTCCCCCATGCTCACCAAGCGCATCATCCCCTGCCTCGACGTCAAGGAAGGCCGCGTCGTCAAAGGTACCCAGTTCCTCGAGCTGCGCGACGCCGGCGACCCGGTCGAATGCGCCAAGGTTTACAATGCCCAAGGCGCCGATGAACTGGTCTTTCTCGACATCACCGCCAGTCATGAGGAGCGCAAGACGATGATCGACGTGGTGGCGCGCACGGCGGAGTCCTGCTTCATGCCGCTGACGGTCGGGGGTGGCATCCGCACGGTGGCCGACATGCGCGAGATGCTGCTGGCCGGTGCCGACAAGGTCGGCATCAACACCGCGGCGGTGAAGACCCCCGAGGTGATCGACGCCGCCGCCGAGGCCTTTGGCTGCCAGTGCTTGGTGGTCGCCATCGACGCCAAGCGCAACGACCGCGGCTCCTGGACGGTGTTCACGCACGGCGGCCGCAACCCGACCGAACTCGATGCGGTCGAATGGGCCGCCGAAGTCTGCCGGCGCGGCGCCGGCGAGATCCTGCTCACCAGCATGGATGCCGACGGCACCAAGGCGGGTTACGACTTGGCCCTGACGCGCGCGGTCAGCGAGGCGGTCAGCATCCCGGTCATCGCCAGCGGCGGTGCCGGCAACCTGCAGCACATGGCCGACGTGCTCAGCGATCAGGGCAAGGCCGATGCCGTGCTCGCCGCCAGCATCTTCCACTTTGGCGAATACACCGTGCGCGACGTGAAGGAATTCCTCGCCGGGCACGGCGTGCCGGTGCGGCTGTGAGCCTTAGCGGCCGCCGGCCGCCGGCAGTTCGAGCGGCGTGTCGCGATCGGGATGACGGGCCTCGCAGGTGAGCTGGATGCCGCCGCGCGGGACAAAGCGGCCGCGCACGACCGCCTGCTTGGGCGCGCAGGCCTTGACCAGGTCGTCGAGGATGCGGTTGACGATGGCCTCGTTGAAGGCGGCGTGGTTGCGGTAGCTGGCCAGGTAGAACTTCAGCGACTTCGTTTCCACGCAGCGGGCGTCGGGGATGTACAGGATCTCGATGTGGGCGGCGTCGGGCTGGCCGGTCACCGGGCAGAGCGAGGCAAAATCGGGCGCGCTCAGGTGGATCGTGTAATTGCGCCCGGGCGTGCGGTTGGGAAAGGTCTCCAGCGTGGCCTCATCGGGCGAGGCGGGCAGGCGGTGCTCGGAGCGGCCAAGCAGGGAGAGGTCGGTGTCAGACATGCACCACCGTGCCGGATGAGGCCCCGGCGTGCAACCGCCTTGTCAGCCTCACCAGTGGAAGAAAAAGGGCCCGGGCACGATCTTGACACCGCCTTGGCCGAGCGGGTTGCCCTTGGTCTCCTCGATGCTGTCGACGACGTTGTCCTTCAGAGTGACGGCCAGGTTGCCGGTCTCGACCTTGAGATAGACGACACTCTGCACCGGCCGGCCGAAGGGATCGAGGCCGGTGGTGTACTGGGGCACGCGCTCGTAGACGACGTACTCGAACTTCTCCTCCCGGCCGGTGTTGGTGATCTTGGTCGATTTGCGCTTCGGCTTGCCGAGGCTGGCGGTGACCTCCTCGGCGGTCATGCCGAGCGCCACCTGCTTGGCGGCGATCATTTCCTCGACCTGACGCTGGCGGTCGTGCAGCTTGCGCACATTGGCGAGCAGGTCGGGGTCGGGCAGTTGCAGGTCGGCCAACCGCACCCAGCCGGCGACATCGCCGTGGCGGGCCCGACCGCGCACACGGCAGGCCTGATCGGCCAGACCGACCAGCTTGACCTGGGTGCCCGGCGCCATGGAACCGAGGGCGTGTTCGAGGGGGGAGCGCGAGTACACCGGCGCCTCGCGCAGGATCTTCAGCAACACAGGCTTGGGCAGCAGATCCTCGACGTCGAGGGTGCCCGGTTCGGGGGGGATCGAGGACTTGCGCGGGGCCGAGAGCTGGCCCCAGGCGGGCGCCAGGGCAAACGTGCAGGCGACCAGCAGGGGGAGCAGAAACGTCTTCATGGCGATGGAGGCATCTTACCGGGTTCCGACGGCCGAGGGAAAGCTTTTGTTCGACTCCCCGCCGCTTCCGCGTATGCCTTTTCCATGCCCAACGGCCCCCTTTCCAGCAAGCTCTTCGATCTCGCCAAGCAGTACATCCCCGGCGGGGTGAATTCCCCCGTGCGCGCTTTCCGCAATGTCGGCGGCGATCCCTTCTTCGTGCGCCGCGCCAAGGGCTGCCGGATCTGGGACGTCGACGGCCGCGAGCTGATCGACTTCGTTGGCACCTGGGGGCCGGCCATCCTCGGGCA
>CANNUR010000277.1 GCA_947523045.1 uncultured Prosthecobacter sp. | reverse complement strand
AAGGCAGGCCGTGGGCGGTTTTGAGCAGTTCAACGATGCAGGCGACACGCTCCGAGAACACGACGCCGGGATCGACGGCGCGCGGTTTGACGCGGCTGACGAAGAGTTTGCCGGCGCGGCGCTTGAACAGTTTCAGGCCACGGCGTTCAAAACCGCCGCCGAGTTTTTGCGACATCTCAAACAGGTGCTTGCGGGCGGTGTCGACCGCCTGGCGCAGCAGCAGGAAGAGCGCCTGGGACAGGCGGGTTTTGTCGGCACTACTGGCAAACACCGCCTCGCGCACCTCGGCGCAGGCCGCATCACCGTGGACGCGGCGGAAGTGCGCCTCCATCTCGGCACGATTGCTGAACGCGGCCGGTTCAACGCCCTCCGCCTCGCGGGCGTGCACCCAGCGCTGGCCCTTGCGCTGCTGTTCTTTCCATTGGGCGACGATTTCCGGGCTGGTCTCGATGCGCACGCGGCGCTTGTAATCCTCCAGCGCCAGATTCGCAAAGCGCTCGCGGTGCAGGCGAAGCAGGGCGGTCTGGAAGCTGTGATGGTTCGGCGGCGCCAGCAGTTCGCCGGAATAGCCGCAGACGGCGATCGATTTGAAGTCGCCCTTCGGCTCCTCAAGCTCGATCTCCTCGACACGGTAGTAGCTCTCCAGCGCCGGTCCGCGCAGGACATGGGCCAGCGCCTCGTCGCGGCTGAGGAAGAGGCCGCCGTCGGCGGTCGTCTGGAACAGACCCTGCGCACGTTCCGGCGCGCAGGCAAAGCGCGCCTGAAAGCGCTCGGGATCGGCCAGCACGAGGCGGGCGGCGTCGAACATGCTGAAGGCGTGGCCGCTGGCGCGGATGTGCGCGGCGAGGGCTTCGGCGGCGCTGTCGCGCGGCTCGATGATGACCTGGACGTCGCGCGGGATCTCCACCCACTCGCGCTGCGGGCGGTCGTCGAAGCGACGCTGCGGGCCGTCGCGACGATCGCGGCGTTCTCCAGGCGGACCGTCGCGGCGCTGCCCTGGAGGGCCATCCCGACGCGGACCCGGGGGACCGTCACGGCGCGGCGGCGGGCCGTCGCGACGCGGACCGCCCTGGCCGCCGAAATCGCGACGCGGGCCGGGAGGACCGTCGCGGCGCGGGCCACCCTCGCGGCGGTCGCGGCCGCCAGGACGCGGACCGCGCTCCTCGCGCTCTTCATATTTTGCAAAGTTGCTGCTGCCGCCCATGCCGGCGACCCAGGCTGGCATCATGCGCAGATCGGAGAGGTCCACCTGTGCGGGTGGCACGGGCGTTTCGGGAGTCGCTTCGGGTTCGGTCATGTTGGGAGAGGGAGTCGCAGTATGGCGTACTTCTGCGCTGTCGCCAACTTTGTTCGCGCATCACCGCCGATCTCCGCTTTCCTTCCGCGCAACGGCGGTTCAGACTGCCACCCCACCCCAACTGCCATGATCCATCCCCTCCGACTCCTTGCGGCCCTGGCCGCCCTCACCCTCAGCGCCGCCGCGGCGGACAACCCCTACCTCGGCCGCTGGGCGCTCGACCTGCCCGGGGGTCGCGCCGGCTGGCTCGGCGTCGAGGACAAGGACGGCAAGCTCAGCGCCAGTGTGCTCTGGGGCGGCGGCAGCGTCGTGCCCACCCAGGGCGCCGAGCTGAAGGACGGCAAGCTGCTCGTCACCCGCCTCTCGCAAGCGAAGCGCAAGGACAAGGCCGGCACCGAGATCAGCGAGACGATCACGGAAACGATCACCGTCCAGGCCAGCGGCGACACGCTCACCGGCAGCACGGTCAAAACCCGGCCTGACGGCAAGGCCTTCGGCCAGGGCGAATTCACCGGCAAGCGCATCCCGGCCCTGCCACCGCGCCCCGACCTCGCCAAGGTGAAGTTCGGCGAACCGGTGTCGCTCTTCAACGGCAAGGACCTCAGCGGCTGGCGCCTCATCAAGCCGGACGATCTCAACGGCTGGAAGGTCGAGGACGGCGTGCTCATCAACCGCGTCGTCAAGGAGCCCGGCAAGCACTTCGGCAACCTGCGCACCGATGCCGAATTCGAGGACTTCAACCTCAAGCTGGAAGTGCGCACCCAGGAGGCCAGCAACAGCGGCGTCTACCTGCGCGGCATCTACGAGGTGCAGGTCATGGAAAGCTTCGGCAAGCCGCTCGACTCCCACCACATGGGCGCCCTGTACAGCCGCATCACCCCGGCCGTGGCCGCGGAAAAACCCATCGGCGAATGGCAGACGCTCGACATCACCCTGGTCGACCGCCACCTGACGGTCATCCTCAACGGCGCGACGATCATCGACAACCAGCCCGTGCTCGGCTGCACCGGCGGCGCGCTGACCAGCGACGAATTCAAGCCGGGCCCGATCTTCCTGCAGGGCGACCACACCAACGTCGACTACCGCAACATGGTCCTGCGCCCGGTCGTGAAGTAAGACGCCCCCTGAACCGTGTGACCGGTCGCTTCGCCTGCTGGCGGGGCGACCGGTTTTTTGTGGGGCTCAGGACTTCAAGCGAAGCATGGCCGCACAACGACGGAGGCCCCTCACTTCTCCAAGCCGCGCGCCAGATCGGCGGCCAGCTGCTGAGGTTCGGCGACCGGGCGGCTCGCCTGTTTTTCCACCGGCGGCGCGGACAGGTCGGCCTCGTTGAAGACACGCACGGCCATGTGCAGACTGCCGGCCTCGATCCAGGTGCGGGCGCCGACTGGCGTCTGACAGCCGGCGCCGAGCAGGCGCAGGAACTCGCGCTCGGCGATGACGCGCGCCTCGGTCTCGGCATGATTGAGGGCGCGCACGCACGCGATGCTGGCGCTGTCGCCGGCGCGGCATTCGATGGCGATGGCCCCCTGCCCTGCGGCCGGCAAAAAGCGCACGGGATCGAGCACGTGCGCGTGCAGTTCGATGCCATCCAGCATGAGGCGTTCGCCCTGGAGCAGGCCGAGCCGCTGCAGGCCGGCGGCGGCGAGCAGGACGGCGTCGAGCGCGCCCTCGCCGAGCACCTTCTTGACCCGGGTCGGCACGTTGCCGCGGATTTCGACCACCTGCAGGTCGGGTCGCAGCCAGCGCAGCTGCGCGGCGCGGCGCACGCTGCTGGTGCCAACGCGGGCGCCGACAGGCAGGGTTTCCAGGGTGTGCGGCGCAGCGGTGACCAGCACGTCCTCGGTCGGCGCGCGCGGCAGCACGGCGGCGATGACAAACCCCGGTGCCAGATCGGAGGGCACGTCCTTCAGGCTGTGCACCGCGGCATCGACCTCGCCGTTCTGCAGGGCGGTTTCGAGTTCCTTGATGAAGATGCCCTTGTCGACGTTGGCGACCTCGTTGAACTCGGAAAAGCGCAGGTCCTGGCGCTTGTCGCCGCTGGTCTGGATGATCTTGCGCTCGACGGTCAGGCCGGCGTGGGCGGCCAGCAGGCCCTCGGTGACGGTGCGCGTCTGCGCCAGCGCGAGCTCGCTGCCGCGGGTGCCGAGGATGAGGGGGGACGTGGACATGACCGACAGGTGTTCACGCAAACCCGGCCGGACGCAAAGGAATGATGCAGGGGAGTGATTTCCCGCGCCGGCCGCGACAACGTGTGCTATCGACCAGCGTGCCCGCCCCGACGATCGTTTACCCCTTCCTCGCCGCCCTGCTCTACGCCTTCGGCGCCCTCGCCCTGAAGCGCTCCAGCGAGTACGGGATCGGCCTGTGGCGCACGACCTTCGTCGCCAACCTGATTGTCGCCGTGCTGTTCTCGACGCTCTGGCTGTTCGGCGGCCCACCGATCGAACGCGAGCTGCTCTGGCAGCCGGGCGTCATCGCCCTCTGCCTGTTCGCCGGCCAGATCTCGCAGTTCCTCGCCCTGGAGAAGGGCGATGTCTCGGTCGCCGTGCCGGTGTTCGGCCTGAAGGTGGTGCTGGTCGCCCTGCTCGCCCCCTTCCTCACCGGCGACCACATCGACGCCCGGCTCTGGGTCGCCTGCGTGCTCAGTGTCTTCGGCCTGACCTTCCTCAACCGCATCCGCACCTATCTCGAAACCCCCCTGCGCCTGCTGCGGGCGCCCTGAGCCATCGGAA
>CANNUR010000276.1 GCA_947523045.1 uncultured Prosthecobacter sp. | reverse complement strand
TCCCCAACCCCTACGAGGTCGAGATGGCGCGCACGATCTGCGAGTGGGTGCCGAGCATCGAGAAGGTGCGCATGGTCAGCAGCGGCACGGAGGCGACCATGTCCGCCATTCGTCTGGCGCGCGGCTTCACCGGGCGCCAGCGCCTGGTCAAGTTCGACGGCTGCTACCACGGCCACAGCGACAGCCTGCTGGTCGCCGCCGGCAGCGGCGCGCTCACCCATGGCAATCCCGACAGCGCCGGCGTGCCGCCCGCCTTCGCGGAACTGACCACCGTCCTGCCCTTCAATGATGAGACCGCGCTGGAGGAACTGTTTGCCGCGCGTGGCCATGAGATCGCCGCCCTCATCGTGGAACCCTACCCGGCCAATGCCGGCCTGATCCTGCCCAAGCCCGGCTTCCTGCAGAAGCTGCGCGAAGTGACCGCGAAACACGGCACCGTGCTCATCTTCGACGAGGTGATGACCGGTTTCCGTCTCGCCAAGGGCGGCGTTCAGGAACTCGAAGGCATCAAACCCGACCTCACCTGCCTCGGCAAGGTCATCGGCGGCGGCCTGCCGGTTGGGGCCTTCGGCGGCCGCGCCGACATCATGGATCACCTCGCCCCGCTGGGTCCGGTCTACCAGGCCGGCACCCTCAGCGGCAACCCGGTCGCCCTCGCCGCCGGCCTCGCCCAGTTGCGCGAGCTGGAGAAGCAGAACGGCTACGTTCACCTGGAAGCCATCGGCCAGGTCATGGAGGACGCCGTGCTCGGTGTGCTCCGCCAGAAGGGACTGGGCTACCGCTGGTACCGTCGCGGCAGCATGTTCTGCCTGTTCTTCACCGAGATCGAGGTACGCAACCTGCAGGACGCCAAGACCGCCGACCTCGCCGCCTTCCGCAAGTTCTTCCACCACTGCCTCGACCACGGCGTGTACTTCGCGCCCAGCCAGTTCGAGACCGGTTTCATCAGCCTTGCCCACACCCAGGCCGAAATGGAACGCACCGCCGAGGTCGCCGCCGCGGCCCTGTCAGCGCTGTGAAACCTCGGCTGAACTACCCAACGCCATGTCAGCCCCCCGCTTCGCCGTTGCCCAGCTCGATGAAATCCCGCCGACGCCCTGTCCCTGCGGCCAGGCCCGGCGCGCCTTCAAGGAGGATTGGAACACCCTCGCCACCGTCCACCTGACCGACATCCATGCCGACAGCCGGGCGCACTACCACAAGACGATGACCGAGATCTACATCGTCCTGGAGGGCGAGGGACATCTCGAGGCCGATGGCCAGATCATTCCGCTCAAGCCGATGACGACCGTCATGATTCGCCCGGGCTGCGTGCATCGCGCGGTCGGCAAGCTGCGCATCCTCAACATCCCCATGCCGCCCTTTGATCCGGCGGACGAGTTTGAGGTGGGAGCGATGGAAGAGGGGGGATTGGAGATGGCGGATGGGGCGAAGCCCTGAGCTTGAGGTGGGGCACCCTAGCTCGCTTCCGTCTCCGCGAGCAGCCACTGCCGGTAGGCGGGGCTGACCTGTTCGGGCCGCAGGGCAAGGATCTCCGGCACCTCGTAGGGGTGCAGTTCGCCCAGGCGCGCCGCCAGTCGGTCGTAGAGATCGGCACGGGTTTTGATCAGCGCCAGCACCTCGGTGGCGCTTTCGATGGTGCCCTGCCAGCGGTAGATGGATTCCGCCCCGGGCAGCAGGCTGACGCAGGCGGCGAGCTGTTCCTCGATCAGGACCCGGGCGGCCTGCCGGGCTTGGTCGGCATCGGGGAAACTGGTGAGGACGACAAGCAGGTCGGTCATGCCTGCAGCCTAACGGCGCTTTTCGCGGATGCAAAGCCGTGCGTCCATGCCATGATCGGGGCGTTCCGACACCGCCATGAGATCGGCCTTCCTCGACAAACTGCTCAAGCGCATGGACCGCCTGGAACCCGGCGAGGTCCAGGGCGTGCTGCTCGAACTCATGAAGGAGAAGGGCTTTTTGGAAAAGACCTTCCAGGCCCTGCAGGAGGGCGTCATCCTGCTCGATCCCGAGGCGCGGGTCACCTACGTCAACCAGGCGGCCTGCCGATTCTTCGGCCTCGAGGCCGCCCAGGTGCTCGGCCAGAAGCTCACCCAGGGCATGCGCGGGCTCGACTGGGGCGAGTTGCTCCAACCCGGCGCCGTGGTCAGCCGCGACCTGGAGATCTTTTATCCGGAGAACCGCTACCTCAACTTCTACATCACCAGCATCGACGACGAACAGCCGATGGGCTTCGTCATGCTCATCCGCGACATCACCGAGACGCGCAAGCGCACCGAGGAACAGATCGAGAGCGAGCGCCTGAATGCCTTCACCCTGCTCGCCGCCGGCGTTGCCCACGAGCTTGGCAACCCGCTCAACTCGTTGACCATTCACCTGCAACTGCTCGAGCGCCGGCTGAAGAAGATGGGCAAGTCCGGAGAGGCGCTGCGCGAGCACCTCGACGTCGCCACCAGCGAGATCAAGCGAATGGACGGCATCATCAGCCAGTTCCTCGCGGCGATCCGGCCGACCCAGCCGCACCTGCAGCGGGTGCAGCCGGCCGAGCTCCTCCAGGAAAGCCTGCGCTTCCTGCAGCCGGAAATCGAACGCGCCGGGGTCGAGGTGCGCCTCGACCTGCGCGCCGATCTGCCGGTCATGCCGCTCGATGCCGACCAGATGAAGCAGGCGTTTTACAACCTCATTCGCAACGCTTGCCAGGCCATGCCCGGCGGTGGCACGCTGACGATCCACGGCAGCTTCACCGATTTCGAGGTGAGGCTCAGTTTCGAGGACACCGGCAAGGGCATTTCGCCCGAGCAGATGGGCCGGCTTTTCCAGCCCTTCTCGACCACCCGGCCGACCGGCACCGGTCTCGGCCTGCTCATCGTCCGCCGCATCGTCCGCGAGCACGGTGGCGAGATCGACATCGAATCGCGCGCCGGCCAGGGCACCCGCGTCAGCCTCTGGCTGCCGCTCGTCGAGCGGAAGGTGCGCCTGCTCGGCGCCGGCGAGGCGTTCCCCTCCGCAGGATGAAACCCTTCCTCTTGCTCGGCCTTGCCCTCACCTTTCTGCACGCGGCGGAACCGCCGGCCCTGCCGACCGTTCATCAGATCCGCGACCTCGAAGGCTGGACGGTCCGCCTCGATGACCGGCTGCTGGCCGGCGAATCGGCCGCGCTCGGCGTCGAGGCGCTGGCCCTGCTGCGCGCCCAATTGGCCGGCATTGCCGCCTTGCTGCCAGCCGACAAGGTGACGCGGCTGCAACAGGTGGTTTTCTGGCTCGATCTCGACCACGGGGCGCTGACCTCGATGCAGTACCATCCCTCAGCCGACTGGCTGGAGCAGCACGGCTACCGCCGTGAGCTCGCCAAGACGGTGCACATTCCTGTGGCGGCACGCTTCACCGACCGTCGCCACCAGCAGGTGCAGCCCTGGTGCGTGCTGCACGAACTGGCCCATGCCTACCACGACCAGGTGCTCGGGTTCGACCATCCGGAGGTGCAGGCGGTCTGGCAGCGCTACGTCGCTTCCGGTCACGGCAACCGCGCCCTGCATGTCGACGGCCGCAAGGTGCGGCATTACGCACTCACCAACGCCAAGGAATTCTTTGCCGAGATGAGCGAGGCCTACTTCGGCACGAACGATTTTTACCCCTTCGTGCACGGCGAGCTGAAGCTGGCCGAACCGGAAACCCACGCCCTGCTGCGGCGCATCTGGGGGCCGTCGGCGCTGGAAAAGGCCGCGGGACAATGAGACATTTTGACTTTTTGACGGGAACGTTGCAGGGTGGGTAGCCGATGTTTCGGAGCCGCTGCCATGACTGATCCCGCGACCGTTCTCATCGTGGACGACGAAAAGCACACCCGCGACGGCCTGCGGCTGTCGCTGGAGGATGATTTCGACTGCTACGTCGCCGCCAACGCCGCCGAGGCTCTGGAGCACCTGCGCCATGACACGATCGACGTCATGCTCACCGACCTCCGGCTCGGTGCCGACGACGGTATGAAGCTGCTCGACCAGGCCCTGGCCCTGCCGCAGCCGCCGGTCTGCATCATGATGACCGCCTATGGCAGCGTCGAC
>CANNUR010000275.1 GCA_947523045.1 uncultured Prosthecobacter sp. | reverse complement strand
AGCATCACCTCTGCGAGGCACTGTGGGCGACCTGGGCGCAGAACCGGCCGGATGTGGACCTGGTCAAGCAGTGCCTGACCGGGCAGAAGCACGAGACCCGCGCCGCGGCCGCCAGCGTGCTGCGCTTCAATCCGGAAAAGATCCCGGGGGCCACCGACCTGCTGCTCATGGCGGCGCGCGACGCCCATGGCCGCGTGCGCCTGGAGGCGATCGTGGCCGCCTCCTGGCTCGACAATGCCGACGGCGCCCGCATCGCCCTGGAAGCCTTGAAGCTGCCGCTCGACAAGTGGATGGGGCCGGTCACCAAGCACATCCTGGAATACACCCTCAAGGATGACATCGCGGCCCTGCAGAAGGCGGGTCAGCTGGACCTTGCCGGCAATCCGAACGCCGCCGGCTGGCTGGCCGGCACCTTCAAGATTGAGGATGCCGCGCCGAGCGCCGAGGCGGCCGCGTATGGGCCGACCCGCAAGCTCAGTCCGGCCGAGGCCAAGGTGTATGCGCTTGGCAAGGAGGTGTTCACCCGTGACGCCCACTGCGCCACCTGCCACCAGCCGAACGGGCAGGGAATCCCGAACATCTATCCGACCTTGGCGAAGAGCGACTGGATCAACGATGACGAACGCCTCATCAAGATCGTGCTCAAGGGGCTGTGGGGGCCGATCGAGGTCAACGGCCAGCACTTCGATCCGAGCAAGGGCGTGCCGCCGATGATGGGCTTTGCCGGCCTGCTCAACGATGAGGAACTCGCCGCGGTGATCAGCTACGTGCGCCAGAGCTTCGGCAACGACGGCGCCTTCGTCTCACCCGAGACGGTCAAGCAGGTGCGAGCCGCCACCGCCGACCGAGTCAACTTCTACATGACCGACGAGATCCTCAAGGAACACCCGCTCAAGTGACCGGGATCAGTGGCCGCGCAGCATCTTGACCAAGGGGTCGAGCGCCTGCAGGCTGCCAAGGCCGGCAATCAAGGTGAACATGCTGAGAAAGACCGGCTGCCGATACCAGCTTTCGAAGGCGCCACTTTTTTGTGCGCGAAGGTCTTCAAGGAGGTTCCGAAGTTGTTCAACCTCCTCGGGGGGGGGAGCGGTTGGTGAATTCTCACCTAGCTGGGATTCTTGGTTCGGGGATTCCAAGCCGCGTTCCAAATGCATGTCGATGCACCATTCGATTTCGCCCTTGTAGCTGGCCATGGCCAGCCAGGCCCACACCGTGGCGGTCAGCAGGAGGATGACCAGCACGCAGAGGCAGATCTGTACGCAAAGCGCCCATTCCGTGGCTTTGAAAACAGGGGTCTGAGAGAGGGCCAGGAAAATGAGCGAGGTGACGGCAAACCAGATTCGCTGGCGCATGGCGGAAAAAAGTCCGTTGAGGCGGAGAAGTCGACTCCGATGAACCGAGCCTTCACTCGACCAGCAGCCCGTTGAATAGTCCTCGATGCTTTCCACTTTTCGACGCCAGTGATTGGCAGAAAACACGACAAAGAGATGCCAATTGACGAGGGCGAAGGCCAGCCAGACAAAGCAGATCACCGTCAGAGTCATGACGATGTACTCGGTCCAGTGGCCAAGAGCGCCAGCAAAGGCGGAGTTGTAAAGATGGCTTGGATGCAGGTGAAGTGCGCAGGAGGCGGTCGCAGCCAAGAGGAAAAATGCCCCCGGCACCGTCGCGCAGGTGATGGGTAGGGAGGTGCGATTCCCCCTGATGTGCTTGCTTTCGTAGAGCGCTTGAACGGCTTTAGGCGTTCTGGCGTCCTTTAAAGCGATCAATGTGATGAAAATCTTGGACAGCGAGATGAAGTTGGGCAGCCAGGGCGCGCGTTTGGGGGCGGAAGTATTGCAGGCATCCTTCAGCGATTCCTCCGCCGTGTTAAACACCTGTGGCCCCAGTTGTCTGGGGGTCATGCCCTCGTGGAGGGAGCGAATGCCAAAGTAGGAGGAGACGGCGGCGATGGCGATGAGCGCCAGCGAGCCCCACGGCGAGGTGCCGTCGAGCGTCATGCTCCAGATGTCAGAATCACGGGACATCTGCGCGTCCGTGGCGATGCCGATCAGTGTGGCCGGAACCAGCAAAACGATGAAAATCTGCAGGCTCAGGAACTCGATCTTCCGGAGGGTTTTCGATAGGCTACGCCGGCAGATCCAGTAGCCCAGAAAGAAAAGTGACAGGCCGGGGAGCCAGATCAGCAGATTTGCCGCGGAGTCGGAGCCGAGTGGTCGCGAGAGGAAGGAAGTCGCAGCGATGTCAGTAGTAGGCTTTTTGTGAAAGCGGTGGTTGCCGACTTCAACAACGACGGCCTCCTTGGGGGAGGGCCGGCTGAGGGCGCTATTGGCCTGCGTATCCACGGATTGAATCGCGTGAATCAAGCTGTCGAATAGGTGGCATTGGTAGATGTCCCTGAAGTAGGGCGGAATGACGGTTCCAAATTTCCACTGTCTGCCCTTTGAGATCAGGGGTTCCGGTTCGAGATCCTGGCTGGAGGCCACCAGCAGGTTCTTGGCCGCACCGGAGGTGTTCGGGTGAAGGAATTGTTGATCGAGATCCGTGGTGAAAAACACCGCCTCCGGCAGCAGGGGCTTGATGGCTTGGAGAACCGTGATTTTGTCGTAAATATCGCTGCCGATGACACCAATGGCGCGCGGTCTGCGCAGGCTGTTGCTTGAGCGGCTCAGTGAGCTGATCAAGCGGCGCAGGTAGTCAAACTGCGTGGTGTCGGCCAGTTGCTCGGCGGTCTTTCCCGTCAGGTGCAAGCCCTTCAGCAGTTCCAAGGTAGGGCCGGCATTCGCCGAATTTTTGGAACCCTGCGAGCTGCCGGAACGGTTGCCATCCAAGCCGCGAAGGTAGGCGAAGACTCGAAGCTGGCCGGTCTCACTGCTTCCTGTCAGGCGTTCCGCCTTCTGAACCCACTCGCTGATCATGCCGCGCGCGTAGCCGGTGTCCCATTCGGTCACAAAGGCGACATCCTTGAGCGGATCAAAGTTGGGAATGCGCTCGTCCAAGTGCTGGATCAGCGAATCCACAAGTTGTTCGTCGGTGACCGCGGGGCGTTTGAGGTTGAAGAGCCGCGCCTCGGGGTGTTTTGCCAGGGCTGCAAGGCGACTCGGCGACACGGTTGCCCTCGGGAACCAAAAATGGTGTGCCAGTTTGGACAACAATTCGTCCTTGTTCTTGAGAAGATCATGAAGCAGGCTGGCCAGAGCATCGGAACTGCCGAGATGAATCACCCGCACCTGGGTCTTCGATGGGTTCTTTAACAAGCAATTCATGAGACCGAGGAGCGGATGTGGTTTGCTGCCAGAGGCCGTGTTGGTTGAGGCAGGGTCGGGCAGGTCGGCGATGTGGATCAGGTCGGCGACGTCAAAATCGCCTGAATCAACCCAGAAAATGTAGATCGTGGATGGAAGTTGACGGCTGAGCGTGTCGTCGCCGGCGGGGTCCATTGTGAAAATTTCCATGCCCAATGGGCAGTTTGGGTGGGAGGAACCGTTTTTGCCGGCGCTGCTTTTGCACAGAGTGAGGTAGTAGAGTTGATTGGATTTGACCGTGCGGTAACCCAGCGAAGTCAAGGCGGCCTGGGTGGCGTAACGGCTGCGAAGGCGCATCTCACGCGATTCTGGATAGGTGTCGCCACGCAGAAAAATGGGCAGCACCAACTCCCGGCTTTCGGCAGCAGCATTGTAGCGGTGCGCCCGGAGATCCTGCTTTGCCTGTTGGAGGGTCTTCGTGTTCAGGGTGGCGGCGTCAGAGGTGTTGGAGTCTGCAGGGTCCGCCTTCGGCTTCTCGTTCGCCTCATGGCGGGGCTGAAAATTCCGGATGACTTCAATGGGGTCCTCCCATTCGCGCGCTTGGAGAATGCCGCTGGCATGCGCGGGTTGGAGGACTGTCTGCCCCATTTCCGGCCGCACGGATTCCAAGGGGCGCGGACTGAAAAGATTGGCAAAGAACACCAAGCTGAAAGCCGCCAGGTTGATGATAAGAATGCTGCTGTTGGAGGACTGTGTCATGATGGCTGCGCGAATCGGTGTTGCGACGGAATTCGACTGTCCTTTGTGATGAGGGATGGTCCTGGACTTGTGTGGAGCCCCTTAAGG
>CANNUR010000274.1 GCA_947523045.1 uncultured Prosthecobacter sp. | reverse complement strand
ATCTGGCTCGAGGGCGATCACTACAAGTGGCGCGCCATGCGCTGCAACGGCGTACCCGAGCGGCTTGTCACCGGCGACGCCAGTCCAAAGGAAAAATTCCTCGCCTGGGCGCGCACCGTGCCGCACACCCTGCGCAACCCGCTCTACCACTGGACCCATCTTGAGCTGAAGCGCTACTTCGGCATCGATGAATTGCTGAGCGAGAAGACCGCCGAAGCGATCTGGGAGCAGACCGAGGCCGCGCTGGCCCGGCCGGAGATGAGCGCCCGCGGCATCCTGCGCACCCAGAAAGTGCGCGCCCTGTGCACGACCGACGACCCGATCGACGACCTGCGCTGGCATCGGCAGTGCTCCGCCGACGGTTTTGAGGTCGGCGTCTACCCGACCTTCCGCCCCGACAAGGCACTCGCCATTCATCAGCCGGAAGCCTGGAATGCCTGGTGCGACCGACTCAGTGAAGCCAGCGGCATCGAGGTGAACTCCTACGCCAGCCTGCTGGAAGCCCTGACCCAGCGTCACGACTTCTTCCACGCCCAGGGCTGCCGCCTCAGCGACCACGGGCTCAATGCCTGCCACGCCAGCTTCATCGGCGATGCCGAGGCCGAGAGCCTCTTCGACAAGGCCCGCACCGGTCACGCCGCCAACCCGCAGGAGCAGGACCGCTTCGCCAGCAATGTCATGCTCCATGTCGGCCGCCTCAACGCCGCCCGCGGCTGGACCATGCAGCTCCACCTCGGCCCGGTGCGCAACAACAACAGCCGCCTCGCCCGCCTCGTCGGGGCCGACGTCGGCTGCGACAGCATCGGCGACTTCCCGCAGGCCCAGAACCTCAGCCGCTTCCTCGACGCCCTCGACAGCGAGGACGCCCTGCCCAAGACCGTGCTCTACAACGTCAACCCGGCCGACAACTACGTCTTCGGCACCATGGCCGGCAATTTCGCCGACGGCACCACGCCGGGCAAGGTGCAGTTCGGTTCCGGCTGGTGGTTCGTCGACCAGAAGGAAGGCATGGAATGGCAGATCAACGCCCTCAGCAACCTGGGCCTGCTCAGCCGCTTCATCGGCATGCTCACCGACAGCCGCAGCTTCATGTCCTTCCCGCGCCACGAGTACTTCCGGCGCACGCTCTGCAACCTGCTCGGCAACGATGTCGAAAACGGCCTCCTGCCCGATGACGACACCCTGCTTGGCCCGATGATCCGCAACATCTGCTACGCCAACGCCAAGGCCTACCTGGGTTTGGAGAAGTCCTGAGGACCTGCAGAGGCCCCCGCCGAAGCTCGGGCTTGGCTAGAAGCGGAGAGCATGGAGCGAAGGGCGGAGAGTTTCCCCCCTTGCTCCTTGCTCCCTCATGCACCCAGCTCCGCCACAGCGGCATCCAGGGTCACGCTGTCGCGGATGGAAATGACCTTGGCCTCGCGGTCGATCTTGCCCATGAGGCCGGCAAGCGTGGCGTCAGGCCCGAGTTCGATGAAGAGTCGGTGACCCGCCCCGAGCAGGTGGCGCATGGATTCCACCCAGCGCACGCTGCCGGTCACCTGAGCCGTCAGGGTGCGGCGGATGTCATCGGCATCGCCGACGGGCCTTGCCTCGAAATTGCAGACCACCGGCACGGCCGGCGACTGGATCGACGCCGACGCCAAAACCTCGGCCAGTCGTTCCTGGGCCGTGCGCATGAGCCGGCTGTGGTAGGCACCGGCCACCGGCAGCGGGATGGCGCGCTTGATGCCCTTTTCCTTGGCCAGGGCCGCCGCCTTCTCGATGCCCTCGACGCTGCCGCTGAGCACGATCTGGCCGGGCGCATTGAGGTTGGCGACATCAACGTCGCATTCCGCCGCCAGGGCGCGGACCGCCTCCTCCTCGCCGCCGATCATCGCCGCCATGGCGCCGCGGGTGGCCTCGCAGGCCGCCTCCATGAAGCTGCCGCGCTGGAACACCAGGTTGAGGCCGGTGGCAAAATCAAAGCTGCCCGCCGCGGCATGGGCGGTAAACTCGCCGAGCGAAAGTCCCGCCGCCGCTGTCACCTGCAGGCCCGGCACACGCTCGCGCAGCGCCCCCAGCAGGGCCAGCCCATGGGCATAGAGGGCGGGCTGGCAGCGGCTGGTCTTGGTCAGCTCCTCCATCGGGCCCTCAAACATCACCTGCGACAGCGAAAAGCCGAGCGACGCATCCGCCTGCTCCAAGAGACGACGGGCGGATTCGCAGGTGGCAGCCAGATCCTGGCCCATGCCCACTTTTTGGGCACCCTGACCGGAGAAAAGAAGAACAGCGGAGATCGACATGGGATAAAAAGCGCTCGGGCGCCCCTGAAAAAGCATGCCCCCGGACAGGGCGCAAGCCCTGAGTTGAGCCGCCAACCGCCCACCCCAAGGCATCTGAAATCTGAAATTTGAAATTTGAAATCGTCCCAGCCCGGCCATCCATGAGCCATGCCGCGTCCCTCCGTCGCCGACCTGCCACCAGGCTTCGATGGCCGCGCCCTGCCGACACGTGGCCGACGACTCCTGGTCGGCGTGTCCGGGGGACGCGACTCGGTGCTGCTGCTGCACCTGCTGCTGCGCGCCGGCTGGAGAGATCTCGTGATCGCTCATTTCAACCATGGCCTGCGCGGGCGGGAGTCAGGTCAGGACGCGCGCTGGGTGCGCGCCCTTGGCCGACGCCTCGACCTGCCGGTGGAAGTCGGCAGGGCCGATGTGGCACGCCTGGCCCGAAAGCAGGGAAAGTCGCTCGAAACCGCCGCGCGTGAGGCCCGCCATGCCTTCTTTCGCGAGGTTGCCAGTCGCCACGGCACCCGCCAGGTCGTGCTCGCCCATCATGCCGACGACCAGGCCGAGACGATCCTCGCCAACCTCTGCCGCGGCGCCGGTCTCAACGGCCTGTCCGGCATGCGGGCGGTGCACCCTCTCGGCCCGCTGACCCTGCGCCGGCCCATGCTCGGCATGGACCGACTCGCCATCGACCACTGGATCACCGGCCTCGGCCTGCGCTATCGCGAGGACGCCAGCAATGCCTCGACCGAGCATCGGCGCAACCGCCTGCGCCATGAGGTGCTGCCGCTGCTCGACGCCATCTACGCGCGACGCGTGGCGCCGCTCATCGTCCGCGCTGGCTCGCAGGCCCGGCTCGCCGCCGACCATCTCGACGGACTCGCCCGCACCGCGCTCGCCGATCCCACCTGTGTCGACGCCGACCGCAGGCTGCGCCTCGACGCCGTGTGGCCAACCCTGTCACCCGCGGTGCAGGCGCTCGTGCTGCGCCACTGGCTGCGCGAGATCTGGCAACTGCCGGCGATCGGACACAGCGAGATCGAGCGCGCGCTCACCCTGCTTGAAGCCAACGGCCCCGCACGGATCAACCTGCCCGGCAACTGGCAACTGCGGCGCAAGGCGCGGCGACTGGAGCCGGTACCCTTGCGCTCCTGAAGCACCGCAAGTCAGCTCGGAGACAGAGAGCCGCTTTATTTTTTTCTCGCACGATCACCCCCTGTTTCTGAGACGCGCGTCACACGCGTACGTACGCTCGGGCGACCGGCAGCAAATGTTTGACAGGCGGGCGGAAAGCGTCCCCTAGGTTCGGCCATTCGCCCCCTTTTTTCTCATGTCCAAGGCCCTCATCATTGCCGAAAAACCCAGCGTCGCCGCCGACCTGGCCCGAGCCCTCGCCAAGGCGCCGGGCATGACTGCCTTCAAAAAGGAGAAGGACTATTATGAGAACGACAGCCATGTCATCAGCAGTGCCGTCGGTCACCTCATCGAGCTGGCCATGCCGGAGGCGAACGGCAAAAAAATCGGCTGGGGCTGGACGCATCTGCCGATCCTGCCGCGCGAGTTTGAACTGAAGCCCATCGAGGACAGCGCCGATCGCTACAAGGTGCTGACCCGGCTGATGAAGCGCAAGGATGTCGACCGCCTCATCAATGCCTGCGACGCCGGCCGCGAGGGCGAGCTGATCTTCCGCTACATCGTGGAGGCCGCGGGCATCAAAAAACCGGTGCTGCGCCTGTGGATGCAGTCGATGACCCAGGGTGCGATCCTCGACGCCTTCAAGAAGCTGCGCACGGACGACGAGATGCGCCCGCTCGCCGACGCCGCCAAGTGCCGCA
>CANNUR010000273.1 GCA_947523045.1 uncultured Prosthecobacter sp. | reverse complement strand
GAGCAACACCTACCATGTCATGTCGCGCACCTGCGGCGGCGAGGTCTTCTTCGATGACGTCGAGAAGGAGGCGCTGCGGCGCCTGCTCTGGAAGATGAGCGAGTTCTGCGGGGTGCGCCTGGTCACCTACTGCATCATGGGCAACCACTTCCATGCCCTGGTCGAGGTGCCGAAGCGGGAGATCTGGCTGGAACGCTTCTCAGGGCCTGCGGGTGAGGAGAAGCTCTTGGAGCACCTGCGCCTGCTCTACAGCCGGGAGTTCATCGTTCTGCTGCGCCAGGAGCTGGCGGAATTGCGGCGGCAGGGCCTGGAGGCGGTGGCGACGGCGAAGCTGGAGCGGATCCAGCGGCGGTTCTGCGATCTGTCGCTGTTTGTGAAGGAGGTGAAGGAGCGGTTCAGTCGCTGGTTCAACAAGCGGCGGGAACGCCGGGGCACGCTGTGGATGGACCGGTTCAAGAGCGTGCTGGTGGAGGGGAAGGGGGAGCCGCTGCACACGATGGCGGCGTACATCGATTTGAACCCAGTGCGGGCGGGGCTGGTGGCGGACCCGAAGGACTATCGCTGGTGTGGCTACGGCGAGGCCATGGGCGGCAGCCAGCGGGCGCGGCGAGGGTTGGCCAAGGTGACGGGCAAACCGGTGGATGGCTGGGAGAGCGCGGGTGGGGAGGAAGCCTACCGCGGCCTGCTGTTTTCGAGCGGGGTGGCGGATACGAACCACGTCCACCAGGTTCAGTGCGGGCCTGCAGCTTCAGAAGCGCGGGTCGTGCACGCAGGAGGAGGCAGGCTGCCGGTGGGGGAGTTGGTGAGGTTGCGATTGCGCTATTTTTCGGAGGGGTTGGTGCTGGGCGGGAAGGCGTTTGTGGAGGCGGTGTATGCGGCGAATCGCGGGCGTTACAGCCCGCGGAGAAAGCAGGGGGCGCGGCCGATTGAGGGCATCGCAGGCTGGTATGCGCTGCGCCGGCTGCGCCAGAAGTCCGTTCGCGAGGGCCGGTCTTGACACGCTTGCATGCGGGGCGGTTGTAACATCCAGGCGGCATGGGCGTTTCCGAGCGCCCATGAAGACATCCCTCCTCCTCCTGCTCGCGGTCGCCGGCCTGATCCACGCGGCCGATGAAGCCCCCCTGCTTGCCATCCCCGGCAAAGTCATCTACGAAAGCAAGCTCGACAGCACACCGGGTGCGCCGTGGCGCTTCGCCAAGGGCCGCTGGGAGCTGGTGGATGGCGTGCTGCGCGGTGCCGAACTGGCGGCCGACAAACACGGCGCGGTGGCGCGTCTGCCGAACCAGCTCAGCGATTTTGTCCTCGAGTACGAGTTCAAGCTCGAGGGCGCCCGCACCACCAGCCTGTCGATCAACGCGCTCAAGGATCACATGGCGCGCATCCTGATCACGCCAAAGTCGGTGACGATCCAGCGCGACGACAACGATCATGCGGGACCGGACAAGGCAGTGGTGTTCGCCCGCTTCCCGGCGGAGATCCAGTCCGGCGTCTGGCACAAGGTGCGCCTGGAGATGGTGGGCAAGACCATGCTGGGCCGTGTGGACGCATGGACCGCCTGGGGCGAGAGCGACCTCTTCGCCACGCCGAAGGCGGCGCCCGGCTTCACGGTGGCGGGTGAGTCGGTCGATTTCCGCAACCTGGTCATCCGCGAGGCGAGCTTGAATCCCGCTTGGGAGAGCGTCAAAGCCGGTCTGCCCAAGCCAGGTGAAAAGGTGGCGCCCGCTGCGGCCAAGGGCAAAGGCAAGGCCAAGAAGAAGGCGCCCTGAGCTGAATTTTGCCTTTCGCAGGGCGACATTCGGATGCTAGTCCTGCGGCATGTCACGGACTCTCGTTCTTCTCAGTGGCGGCATGGACTCGGTGGTGGCGCTCCACTGGGCGCGTCGCGAGCAGGAGGTGGTCGGCGCGCTCAGTTTCGACTACGGTTCCAAGCACAATGCCCGGGAGCTGGCCTGCGCGGCCTGGCAGTGCTCGGCCCTGGGGGTGGCGCATGAGACGGTGGCGCTGCCCTTCATCAACGACCTGTTCGCCTCCGACCTGCTGCGCAGTGGCGGCGAGATCCCCGATGGCCATTATGCCGATGAAACGATGCGGCGTACGGTCGTGCCGTTCCGCAACGGCATCCTGCTCGCCATCGCCTGCGGCCTGGCCGAGAGCCGCGGGGCGGAGGCGGTGGTGATCGCCGCGCACTCGGGCGACCACGCGATTTATCCCGACTGCCGTGAGCCCTTCATGCAGGCGATGGGGGCGGCGATGCGCGAGGGTACCTACGCGCGTCTGGAGCTGATGCGCCCCTTCATCGATCTCGACAAAACCGCCATCGCCCGGCTTGGCCATGAGTGGGGGGTGGACTTCGCCCGCACCTGGAGCTGCTACAAGGGTGGCGAGCGCCACTGCGGCACCTGCGGTACCTGTGTGGAACGGCGCGAGGCCTTTTTGCAGGCCGGCCTGGTCGATCCGACCGAGTATCTGGAGGTGCCGCCGCTGCCCGCGGCTCCGGATCATTGACCAGGCAGGGGGGCGGGGCTGCGCGGCTCCTCGATGAAGGCGGGAGTTGGCGCTGTGGCTGGCACCGTGCCATTGGCGGGTGCGGCCGTGTTGGCCATGTTGGCCGGTTGGCCGGGAATGACCGGAGCGCCCGGGACGGGTGGGCCGGTTTCGGCTGCGAGCTTGGCAGCCTCCTCCTCGGCCTTCTTCTTGGCGGCGGCGAGTTTGGCGGCGTTGGCCTTGGCCTTCTCGTTTGCCTGCTTCATGTAGGTGGCATAGTCCGGTCCGCTGCCGGTGATGGTCACGGGCGTGCCGACGGCGATCTGCCGGTAGATTTTGCCGGCGATGCCCGAGGGCAGGCGGATGCAGCCGTGGGAGGCGCGTTTGCCCGGGCGCGGGATCGGGCCGATGTGCATGCCGACCCCATCGGTGGTGAGGCGCAGGAAGTAGGTCATCTTGGCCGGTTCGAAACGGCCTCCGGGCGGCAGCAGGTCGCGCCCCTGCTTGAAGTCGGAGTTGATCAGCTTGCCTTCGGCGTCATAGCCCTTGCCGTAGAGGTTCGAGACCTTGTCGGCGACCTTTTCCAGCACCTTGAACTCACCGGTGGGCGTCGGGAAGCTCGGGATGCCGGTGGCGACATAGGTCCAGCCGATCTCTTCCTTGCCGTGGAACAGTCGGGCCTTCTGTTCGTCGACATTGATGACGATGCCACTGATGGCCTTGCCGTCGCCCTGCCATTCGTAGAGCGCGGTGGGTTTGCCCGGCGTCGGTGGGGGAGGTGGCGGCGGTGGAGGCGGGGCGGTTTTGCAGGCCACCAGAGCAAAGAGGCAGCCGGTGAGTCCGGCCCGGACCAAGTTGGGCAGGGGGAAGTTCATTCCAAAGATTCTAATCTGAAACGACCCCGGTATCAAGACGGACTGGCGCAGAGCGCCAAAACCTGTGCCGGCGTGTCGACCAGATGCGTGGCGCCGGCGGCGCGCAGTTCCGCGGCATCGCGCAGGCCCCAGGTGACACCGATGCCGGTCATGCCGCTGTTGGCGGCGAACTCCATGTCGATGCCGGAATCGCCGACGTAGGCGCACTCGGCAGGGGTTACCCCGAGCAGGGCGGCCGCCTCCAAGGCTCCGGCCGGATCCGGCTTGCGTGGCACCTCGTCGCGCTGGCCGAGCACCACCTCAAAGCGGTCGCTGCCGAAGAAGTGCTCGGTCATCGGCACGGTGAAACGGTGCGCCTTGTTGGAGATGACTCCGAGCTTGAAACCCTGCCGGCGCAGACGGTCGAGCAGTTCGGGAATGCCATCGTAGGGCCGGGTCGCCGTTTTCCACAGGGTCTCGTAATGGCTGCGGTAGGCGGCCAGGCAGGCGTCGACGGTGGTCTCGTCCCGCTGGTCCTCCGGCAGGGCGCGCACGACGAGCTGGCGCATGCCGTCGCCGACCATGCGACGGATGTCGTCCGTGTCGCAGGCCGGCAGGCCGCGTTCGGCGAGCATGCGATTCATCGCCGCGGCGATGTCGGCAAGTGAGTCGAGCAGGGTGCCGTCGAGGTCGAAAAGCAGGGCTTTGAGCATGTGTTCCGCTGCCACGGGCCGCGCGGCGGTGCAAGCGTTCAGCGTCCCGAGGC
>CANNUR010000272.1 GCA_947523045.1 uncultured Prosthecobacter sp. | reverse complement strand
GCTTGAGGATGACGCAGCGGTCGCACATCTGCTCGACCTCGGCGAGCAGGTGGGAGTTGAGCAGGATGGTCATGCCGAACTCGGCACGCAGGCGCAGGACGAATTCGCGGAATTCGCGGATGCCTTCGGGATCAAGGCCGTCGGTGGGTTCGTCGAGCAGCAGGCACTTGGGCCGCGGCAGCAGGGCCTGGGCGAGGGCGAGTCGCTGGCGCATGCCGTGGCTGTAGGTGCCGGTCTTGTGGTTGGCGCGTTCGCCGAGGTTGACGAGGTCGAGCACGCGGCGGGCTTCGACGGGGTCCCACCAGCCGGAGAGGGAGCAGAGGACCTGCAGGTTCTGCCAGCCGGTGAGGTAGTCGTAGAAGTGGGCGGCTTCGTAGATGGCGCCGACGCTGCGCAGGGCCTGGGCGCGCTGATGCTGGACGCAGTGCCCGTCGATGCGCACTTCGCCGGCGTCGGGCCGGACCATGCCGAGGCTGATGCCGAGCAGGGTGCTTTTGCCGGCGCCGTTGTGGCCGAGCAGGCCGAGGATCTCGCCCTGGCGGAGGTCGAAGCTGACGTCATCCAAGGCCAGCCGTCCGCCGCGCCAGCGCTTGGTGAGGTTGCGAACTTCGAGGACGGGCATGGGGAAGATGGTTCTCGGTTCTCGGTTCTCGGTTCTCGGTTCTCGGTTCTCGGTTTTACGCTTTCTGCTGTACGACGAGGTGCGGGAACGGGATGGACCAGCCGTGGCGGCGGCAGGAGTCGACGGCGGCGCGCTGGAGCAGGCGACCGAGCGCGGGGTAGTTCGGGGCCTGGGTGCCGGCGAAGCGGGCGAGCAGGAGGAAGTTGAGCGAGGAGGCGGCGGCTTCCTGGAATTCGACGACGACGTCGAGCAGCTCGGTTTCCGGCACCTGTTCGAGCAGGGCGGCGCGCAGGTCCTCGCGCAGCTTGGCGGGGATGATGTCGGTGGCTTCGGCGAGGTGGGCGTAGTCGATGCCGAAGGTGGTGGAACGGACGAAGCCGCCGGAGAGCACGGCGACGTCGGCCTTGAGGAAGTCGGCATTGGGGATCCAGCGCCGCAGGCCGCCGCCGTAGGTCAGCTCGACGTGTTCCGGGGTGATGTCGCTGACGAGGGCGAGGGTCGTGCCGTTGAGCAGGATCCATTCGCGCTTGCGGCAGGGGAACCAGGCTTCCTCGAGGCCGGGGGGACGCGAGGTGAGCCCGTTGAGCTGTTCGAGCGGCAGGCGCAGGCCGGGGCCGCCGATGACGGAGTTGGTGAGCTGGGTGAAGACGTGGATTTTGCCGACGCGCCAGGGCACGCCACCGAGGACGACGCGTTCGCCCTCGCGCACGGGGCCGAGGTCGAGCAGCAGGCGCAGTTGCTCCATGTGCTGGGCCAGGCCGGACTTGGCGGTGACGAGCAGGGCGCCGATGCCGAGCAGGGCGAGACCGCCGAGCATCCAGTCGCCCCGCGCATAGAGCACGAGCAGGCCGGTGGCGGTGGCGAGCAGCAGGCTCAGTCCCTGATGGGCGACATCGAGCACGCGCACCGTGAAGCTGAGGCGGGCGTAGCGACGCACGGGCAGCAGGCGCAGGATGCCATAATAAAGAGCGCGCAGGCCGTACAGCACGCTGAGGAAGGCGAGGGCGGCGAACAGGAGGTTGGTGCCGCGGGTGTAGACGAATTCCTGGAACTGCAGGCCGACGCTGGTCCAGAAGCCGCCGTCGCTGCCATTGAGCTGCTGGATCTGGTGGGCGGCGGCGGCCATGCGGCTGGCGGCTTCGTCGCGCCGGCCCTGCCACTGCTTGCGGGTATCGCTCAGGCCGGCGCGCAGGCTGCCCCCGGCACTCTTGCTGGCAGGCACCTGGGCGAGCAGGGCGTCGATCTCCGCGAGCGCGCGATCGGCCTGGGCCACCTGGCTCTGCAGGCGCTCGATCTCTCCCTTCAACTGCTGGAGCAGGCGCGGTTTGCTGGTCAGCTCGCGCAGGTCGGTCAGGATCGGTGACAGCAACTGACCGAACTCCTGCTGCAGGCTGGGCGGCGGCGGTTCTTCGGCGGGTTTGCCGCCGAGGTCGACGACGCGCATGCCGGTGCTGATCGTGGCGAAGTCGCGCTCGACCTCCTGGCGGCGGCGGTCGAGGTTTTCCGCCGCGAGGCGCGCCTCTTCCTTGGCGGTGTCGGCGGTTTCCGTGCGCTGGCGCTTGCGCTGTTCCTCGGCCTCGACGCGCAGTTTGTCGCGGGTGGCGAGCAGGGCGCGCAGGGTGTCGAGCTTGGACGGCGGGCCGACCAGTTCCGCCGGTTCCTGGGCGGCGAGGCTGGCGACCCCGAGCAGGGCGACCAGCAGCTTTCCGGTCCGGCGAATCCACGAATGACGCATCCTTTCATTAGAGCGCTGGCGCGGCCCGATTGCAACCGTGGGCGGGTTTGCAGAAGTCGTTGCGCGGGTCGCCGGGGCGGGCAGAGTCAGGGCATGAAACCGACCGCCCTGCTCTTCCTCTGCCTCTCCGCCTGCAGCCTGTCCGCCGCCGACTGGGTTTCGCTCTTTGACGGCAAGTCCTTCGACGGCTGGAACTTCAAGGGTGGCAAGGCGGAGTATCGGATCGAGAACGGCGAAATCGTCGGCATCAGCGCGCCGAAGACCCCGAACAGCTTCCTGTGCACGGACAAGCTGTATGGCGACTTCATCCTGGAGCTGGAATTCAAGGTCGACCGCAACCTCAACTCCGGCATTCAGTTCCGCAGCAACAGCCTGCCGGACTACAAGAAGGGCCAGGTGCACGGCTACCAGTGCGAGATCGACCCGAGCGACCGCGGCTGGACCGCCGGCATTTATGAGGAGGGCCGGCGCGGCTGGCTGAATGATCTGTCGACGAATGATGCCGCCCGTTTCGCCTTCAAGCAGGGCGACTGGAACCGGGTGCGCATCGAGGCCATCGGCGACCGCCTGCGCACCTTCCTCAATGGCGTGCCCGCCGCCGACCTCAAGGACGCCATGACACCGAAGGGTTTCATTGCCCTGCAGGTGCACAATGTGCCGGAGCAGTTCGCCGGCCTGCAGGTGCGCTGGCGCAACCTGCGCCTGCAGGAAAACCCGACTGCCGACAGCCCCGAGGCACCGGTCGCCACCGCCCCGGCCAGCGTTTTGCCGGAGAAGCTGGAGGTGCAGAAGGTCGCCGAGGGTTTCCGCTTCACCGAAGGCCCGGCACTCGGCCCGGACGGCCGGATCTGGTTCAGCGACATCCCCAATGAGCGCATCCACATCTTTGATCCGGTGGCCGGCACGACCGTGCTGCACCGCGAAAACACCGGTAAGGCCAACGGCCTGATGTTCACCCCGGCCGGCGCCCTGCTGGCCTGCGAGGGTGGCGCCCGCCGGGTCAGCCGCCAGGAGGGCACGGGTGAACCGTCGGTGCTGAGTGCCGAATTCGACGGCAAGGCCTACAACGCCCCGAACGACCTCGACATCGACGGCCGCGGCGGCGTGTATTTCACCGACCCCGGCTACGGCCGCAAACCCGAGGAGATGTTCCTCGGCGCCGAGGGTGTCTATTATGCCACGCCCGACAAGGACCGCAGCAAGCCGGCCAAGGTCGTGCGCCTGATCGACGACCTGGTGCGGCCGAACGGCGTGCTGGTTTCCAACGACAAGAAGACTCTTTATGTGGTCGACAACGGATCCAACAGCCTGTGGGCCTACCCGATCGAGGGCGCCGGCAAGCTCGGGGCGGGTCGCAAGCTCTGCGTGTTCGACCCCAAGGAGGAGCGTGGCGGCGACGGCCTGACCAGCGACCAGTTCGGCAACCTGTACATCGCCGCCAACGGCATCTACATCGTCGATCCGGAAGGCCGCCAACTGGGCGTCATCGAGACGCCCGAGCGCCCGGCCAACTGCGTCTTTGGCGCCCGCGGCAGCCGTACTCTGTACATCACCGCCAAGACCAGCCTGTACCGCGTCCAGCTCAACGTCGACGGCCGCCGCTGACCGTCTCCGCAGGCTGCCAGAAACGGTCGGCCGGTGATTTTTTCCGGCTAGGGAAAAAATTCACGCGATTCCTGCCCGCTTTGTGCTAGCCATTTCGCCCGCCGTACCCCGGCCCCCTGTTCTTCCTTCACGATCATGCCCAAAAAGACCCTCCGCGACCTCGAACTGAAC
>CANNUR010000271.1 GCA_947523045.1 uncultured Prosthecobacter sp. | reverse complement strand
GCACCACCGCGCCCGACGGCGCGCGCGGCCGCGTCCTGATCGACGACCAACCCGCGCACGAAGCCGGCGCTTGGCTCATGAGCTACGTGCAGCCGGATCCGAAAAATGCCAAGGAAGGCAAGGGCGCCAACCCGCGCGATCAGTCGCCCCACGGCATCACCCTGGGCAAGGGCATCGTGCCGCAGACCTGGACCCTGGTGATGACCAGCGATCAGGGCGATTACCAGCTCACCGGCAGCGTCACCGGCGCGGACGGCAGCGGCAACGCCTTCCAAGCCTTCACCAGCACCAGCGGCCAGATCCTCATTGAACCCGAACTCTGGCGCCGCGCCGAGCGCAACCGCACCGGCGACCGCTTCACCTTTGAGGTCAAACCCGCCTGCCTGGACGAAGTCAGCTTTGCCGGCAAGGCGGGCGAAAGCTTCGCGGTCCGCCTCGCCCAGATGCTGCCCAACGGCCCCCACCGCCTGCGTCTGGTTCCCCTCGGTCCCGGCAGCGCCCCCCTCACGGGCCTGCGCGTCTTTCAGCCGCCGCTGGCTCCGTAAACCGGGTGGCACCAACACGCAGGGACCGTCATCCCCCCGCAGCCCTTCCCCCGCCGCAAGATCGCCCCAAGAAAGGCCTTGCGCTTTTGTTGCTATATGCGTATGTAGTCATACAGTAAACTTAACCCATGAAACTCGAAAACGCCATCCGCGCCCTCGCCGGCACCATGATTCTGGCCAGCCTGGCGCTCTCCCACTACGTCAACCCCAACTGGCTCTGGCTCACCGCCTTTGTCGGTGCCAACCTGCTGCAATCCGCCTTCACCGGCTTTTGCCCGGCGGAAACCGTGCTCAAGAAACTCGGTGTCGGCAAAGGCGGCTACTGCTGCGGCTAAATCCGCACACAAGACCCTCTTGCCAGTCCCCCTGCAGACTGTCGCCATGAAACCGCTGCTGCTCCCGCTCCTGCTACTCGCCGCCTGCGGCCGGCATGAACCCCCGCCCGCCGCCGCGCCGGCCCTGCAGACCGCGACGGTGCAAACCCAGCCTGCCGTTGTCGAGTCGCACGCCGCCACCGAGGAGGTCGTCGGCACCGTGCGTTCCAAGCAGCGCGCGGTCGTCGAGGCCAAGGTCAGCGGCCGCGTGCTCGAGTACACCGCCACCCCCGGCACGCGCGTGCAGCGCGGCGACCTGCTCGCCCGCCTCGACGTCCAGGAAATCCAGGCCCGGGTCGACCAGGCCCGCGCCCTCTTTGACCAGGCCCGTCGCGATTTCGACCGCCAGAAACAGCTCATTTCTAGCAACGCCACCACCCGCCAAGAGTACGAGGCGGCCGAGGCACGGGTTAAGGTCGCCACCGCCGGCCTGAGCGAGGCGGAGACGATGCTCGGCTATGCCAGTGTCAGCGCCCCCTTCGACGGTGTGGTCACGCGCAAGCTCGCCGACGTCGGCGACCTCGCCATGCCGGGCAAACCCCTGCTCGAAATCGAGTCGCCCACCGCCCTGCGCTTTGAGGCCGACCTGCCCGAGGCCATCCTCGACCGCGTGCAACTCGGCGCCAAGCTGCCGGTGCGCCTGAGCAAGGTCGTCGAGGGCACCGTCAGCGAGATCTCGCCGGTGGCCGACCCGGTCAGCCGCACCTTTTTGGTCAAGCTCGACCTGCCGCCGGTCGACGGCCTGCGCACCGGCCAGTTCGGCCGCGTGTCGGTGCCGGTGGCGGAAACGCAACTGCTGCTGGTGCCGCGTGCCGCCGTCCTCAAACGCGGCCAGATGGAACTCGTCTTTGTCGCCCGCGACGGCCGCGCCGTCCTGCGCCTGGTGAAGACCGGCAAAGGCCTCGACGGCCGCGTCGAGATCCTCTCCGGCCTTGAGGCGGGAGAGGCGGTGATCGTCAGCGACACCACCCGCCTGATCGACGACCAACCCGTGACCCCGCAGCCATGAGCGAGCCTCCCAACGCCGCCCCCCTCGGCATCGCCGGCCGCATCGCCGCGGCCTTCATCGACTCGAAGCTGACGCCGCTGCTCGTCATCGCCTCGGTCCTGCTCGGCGCGGCCGCCGTCGTGCTGCTGCCGCGCGAGGAGGAGCCGCAGATCAAGGTGCCGATGATCGACGTCATGGTCGCCATGCCGGGTTCCACGGCCAAGGAGATCGAGGAGCGCGCCACGCGTCCGATGGAAAAGCTGCTCTGGGAAGTGCCGGGCGTGGAGTACCTGTACAGCACCTCGCGCGACAGCGAGAGCCTGGTCATCGTGCGTTTCAAGGTCGGCGAGGATCCGGAGCGCAGCCTGGTCAAGGTCAGCGAAAAACTGCGCGCCAACTTCGACCGCATCCCGATGGGCGTCAGCCCGCCGATGATCAAGCCGAAGAGCATCGATGACGTGCCCATCCTCGCCCTCACCTTCCACAGCCGCCGCTACGACCCCCTGACCCTGCGTCGCCTGGCCGCGCAGGTCGAGGAGGCCGTCAAGCAGGTGCCGCTGGTGGCGGAAACCACCCTCATCGGCGGCTCGCGCCGCGCCGTGCGCGTGCTGCTCGATCCCGTCAGGCTGGCCAGCCGCAACCTCAGCCCGGCCGGACTCGTGCCGATGCTACAGCAGGCGAACCGCCAGTTCCGCGCCGGCGGCCTGACCACCGGCAACGCGGAGGTGCTGGTCGAAACCGGCGCCTTCCTCAGCTCGGCCGAGGAGGTCGGCAACGTCGTCGTCGGCACCTTCAGCGGCCGCCCGGTCTACCTGCGCGAGGTCGCCGAAATCGTCGATGGCGGCGAGGAACCCTCGCAGTACGTCTTCTTCGGTCATGGCGCAGGCGCGCTTGCCAAAGCGCGGCATGAACCACCCGCCCGCACGCCGACCTCCAGCGTTCCAGCTCCAGCAGGCGAGGAACCCGCCGTCACCCTCAGCCTCGCCAAGCGCCCCGGCGCCAACGCCATCGCCGTGGCCGAGGCCGTGCTGCGCAAGGTCGACACCCTCAAGGGCAACCTCATCCCCGCCGACGTCGAGGTCAGCATCACCCGTCACTACGGCGAAACGGCGGCGGAGAAATCCGACGAGCTGCTGCTGCACATGGGCATCGCCGTGTTCAGCGTCGCCCTGCTGATCTGGCTGACCCTCGGCTGGCGCGAAAGCGGCATCGTCGCCGTGGCCATCCCGGCGACCCTGGCCCTGACCCTGCTGGTCTTTTACCTGTACGGCTTCACCCTCAACCGCATCACCCTCTTCGCCCTCATCTTCAGCATCGGCATCCTGGTCGATGACGCGATCGTGGTCGTCGAAAACATTGTCCGCCACTTCCACCTGCCGCACAACAAGGGCCGCAACTGGAGCCGCATCGCCGTCGAGGCGGTGGGCGAGGTCGGCAATCCAACCCTGCTCGCCACCTTCGCGGTCATCGCCGCGGTCCTGCCCATGGCCTTCGTCGGCGGCCTCATGGGCCCCTACATGCGCCCCATCCCGATCGGCGCCAGCGCCGCGATGTTCTGGTCGCTGCTCATCGCCTTTGTGGTGACGCCCTGGGCGTCCATTCGCATGCTGGGGTGGTTTCGTCGGACGGATCGGACACGTCAGACAAGTCGGACGGATGAGGCCGAGCCGCCAAGTCCCACGCCCCAGCCCCACCATGCCAGCGAGCATCCCGAGGACTTTTTCACCAAGCTCTACCGCCGGGTCATGGGCCCGCTGCTCCATCACACCGGCTGGCGCTGGACCTTCCTGCTCGGCATCACCGCGCTCCTGCTCGGCAGCATGGCCACGGTCGGCCTCGGCTGGGTGAAGGTGAAGATGCTGCCTTTCGACAACAAATCGGAGTTCCAGGTCATCCTCAACATGCCCGAGGGTTCGTCGCTGGAAAAGACGGCCGCGGTCGCCCGCGAGATGGCCGCGGTCATCCGCACGGAACCGGAGGTCACCGACTACCAGATCTACGCCGGGGTCGCCTCGCCCTACAACTTCAATGGCCTGGTCCGCCACTACTTCATGCGCCGCGGCGCCCACGTCGCCGACCTGCAGATCAACCTGGTGCCGAAACACGCGCGCACCGCCCAGAGCCACGACATCGCCAAGCGCGTGCGCCCGGCCGTCGCCGCCATCGCCGCACGCCACAACGCCCGCGTCGCCATCGCCGAGGTGCCGCCCGGCCCGCCGGTCCTGCAGACCCTGGTCGCCGAGATCTACGGCCCCGATG
>CANNUR010000270.1 GCA_947523045.1 uncultured Prosthecobacter sp. | reverse complement strand
ATGGGCCCTGCGGGGCCTGTTTGCGTTATGGGACTAGGCGGATGAGGGGCGGGCCCCCAAACGAAAACGGGTCCCGAAGGACCCGCATCTCATTTCGAATTCAACGCCGATCACCGCATCCGGCGACGTGCTGACCATCCTCGCCGGCGAAGATTTCGGCAACGACTGGGCCGCCTGGGACAAGTGGGCGATGGAGGAACTGCAGGCCCAGCAGTGAACCCGCCGGTTCCGCAGCCGTCGGTGCCCTTCGCCGACTTCATGGCGCGCGCCCTGCACGACCCAAAGCACGGTTACTATGCCCGGCGCATTCGCACCGTCGGCGCGCGCGGCGACTTCGCCACCGCCGCCACCCTCTTCCCCGCCTTTGGCCGGGCCGTGGCAAACTGGCTGACAGGCGAAGCCCGCACCCATCCCGGCCTTCGCCAGGTCATTGAAATCGGGGCCGGCGACGGCTCGCTCATGGCCGGTGTGCGCCGTGCGGCCGGCCTCTGGCGACGCCTGAGCTGGCGCTGGCACATTGTGGAGTCCTCGCCCGTGCTGCGCGACATCCAGCGCACCCGCCTGGGCAATGCGGTGGTCTGGCATGAACGGCTTGAAGAGGCCCTGGCAGCGACGGGTGGTGAGGCGCTGATCTACCACAACGAACTGCTCGACGCCTTCCCCGCCCACCTGCTCGAACGAAGCCATGACGCCTGGCAGGAGGTGCACGTGCGGCCCGATGGCGGCGAAAGCCTCGTTGAGCTGGGCTGGCCGGAACACGAACGCGCCGACTTCAGCGCCTTGGGCCCCTGGCAGGCACGCGAGGGTCAACGCGTCGAACTGCATCGCAGCGTGCGCGACTGGTTGCACGGCTGGGCGCCGCACTGGCGACGCGGCTCCATGCTAACCGTCGATTACGGCGCCGCCTTTCCTGAACTGTACCGGCGACGCCCGCGCGGCACGCTGCGTGCCTACCTGCTGCATCAAAGGCTTGAAGGCACGGAGGTCTATGCGAATCCCGGGCGACAGGACATCACCGCCGACATCAACTTCACCGACCTGCAACGCTGGGCCGGCGGCCTGGGGTGGCAGGAGACGGAGTTCAGCACGCTGGGCGAATTCCTTGCCCGCCGACTGCCGCCCAACCAGCAGCCGGTCGCCCTGCTCGACCCGGATGGCGCCGGCGGGGCCTTTCGCTGCCTGGTGCACCGGGTTGGAGCAGCCCGAGCCTGACGCAGATCAAGGACCGGTCACCCGCCCGAGGATGACCTCGTGCGTCTTGCGCTCAATGGCGAACACCTGGCCAGGTGCCGCAGGATCCCAGGCGAAGGCCTGGCCGGGTGCACTGACCGGCAAGGCGCCAAGCCAGACCGGCGCGGCATCGTTCCCGGGCAAATCCACCAGGTACAACTCGCGAGCGTCGTGCCCGCTGAAATAGAGGTAGCCTCCCGGACCGAAGCCACCGCCGGAGGCACTGTTGGCGCCAAACCGCACCACCGCCTCACGCGGGAAACGCCACTCGGCCAGCCGCTGCCAATCCTTGTCGAACTTCACGAGTCGCGTGTTCGCCGGATCCCCCGTTTTGGCATACTCGGCAAAGCAGGCGTACCAGAACTCGCCACGGCGGTCGAACCAGGTGAGCGAACCCGGTTCATGCGAGAGATCGATCGTCTGCCGGTGCTGCAGGTCAGCCGTCTGCCAGATTTCCACCGAACTCTGCGGCGGCTGCTCCGGGTAGTTGGAGTGCGCGCAGAACAGCAGACCATCGAGGACCACACCGGCATTCAGGTGCTTCAGCCGGCCTCCCTTCGCCTCTTCCCAGCCGGCGGCGCGCTCGCCATTGTCCCGGCGGTACTTGCCGAGGGCGCGGTTGCTGATCGCATAAAAATGTTCCGTGTCCGCGGCCACGCCCTGATGCGCCTCCGCCGCCGGATAACGTCGCACCTCCTCATAGCCCATTTTCAAGTCACGCTTCAATCGCCCCTGCTCGGCGAGCATGCGTTGCACCCGCTCCTGCTCCTTGGCCAGCGCCGCCGGCGGCACCGGCATCGGCTGCAGGTTTTCACTCATCAGCGGCTCATCGGCAGGCAGCGCCCGCCAGCGCAGGTTCCGAAACCAGACATCGGCGCCGTGGTCCTGGAGCGACAGATGCGCGCCGCGCGCCGACAGCTCGCCGCCGCGGATGCGCAGCAATCGCACCGCCTCCGCCCAGCGCGGCTCGGCATAATCAAAATCGATCACCTTCTCGCCGTTCAGCCAATGCTGGATGACCGTGCCCTTGCAGACGATGCGCCCTTCGTTCCACTCGCCATGCGGACGCACCACATCGCGGGTCGGCGCCTGGCAGAAAAACAGCGAGGCCGCCGCCTGGCGCGGGTTTTCGCCATAGGGGCTGTGGGCGTTGTCAAGCAACTGATACTCGTACTGCCCGGGCCGGTAATAGACCCCGCTGTTGCAGCCCTTCGCCACCTTCCAGTCGAAGCGCAGCTCGAAGTCGTCGGGCACCTGGGCACGACGATAGACCAGCGAGCCGCCGCGGCCCGTCCTGGCGATGACGCCGTCGACCACCCCCCAGTTGCCCTCGTGGCTCCAGCCGTCGAGGCTGCGACCCTTGAAGAGGGATTCAAAACCGGGTTCTGCCGCTGACGCGGCGGCAGCGAGAAAGATCAGGGCAAAGGGCTTCATGCGCGGGGAAAGTCTTGGTGAGCCTGGCGACGAAACCCCTGCACGCGCAATGAGCCGTCGGCGAGAACTTCAAGCAGGGCATAGCTGTTGTTCTCCGCACCCGAGCCCTCAATCATGGCCGCAAGCGTGACATAGGGGATGCCGGCGATCTGCTGGCAGTCGTTCTTGTGGGAATGGCCCTGGAAGACGGCGAGCACCTTGCCGGACTTTTCCAGGCGGGCCCGCACCGCCGCCGCGTTGCGCACGGCATGGGCCTTGTCTTCGTCGAGGCGCTGGTGGGCGAAAACCACGACGGGACCAGCCGCGCGGCCGAGTTCCGCCTCCAGCCAGGCCAGCTCGCCAGCCGGCAGGTTGGCGTCCTGCCAGTGGAAGTTGCCGCGCTGGTAGGGGGTGCCATCCTCACGGAAACAGGCGTCGAGGATGAGAAAGGTGACCCCGCCCTGTTCGAAGGTCGCATGACCACCAGTGGCACCGGTGTGCGCGGCAAACTCGGCCTTGCTGAGGGTGCCGACACAGTGGTTGCCAAGCACGTAGTGGCGCGGCATCGCCAAGCGCGCGTAATGCGACTCCATCGTGCGCAACCACTCGGTCTCGCGCTCGACACTGTCGGCCTGGTCAATAAAATCACCGAGCTCAACGACAAAGGCCGGCTGTTCGCGGTTCATCACCCCGACCGCCTCATCGAGCTTGGCCAGGGCCTCGCGGTAGAAGCGTGTTTTGGTTGCCGGCTTGTCGGCGTAATGCAGGTCGGTCATCAAGCCGGCGCGCAGCAGCGGCTTGGCAGACGGATCCGCGGCCAGTATTCGGCCCGCACCGAAACCGGCGAGGCAGAGGCTGGATTGCTGGAGGAAGAGACGGCGCGAAGGCATCCTCTTTGAACGTCGCACAACGCGCCCGACATGCAGGCAAGCGACTCAGGCGCCGGTCAGTTCGCCGATCCGGCGCATGGAACCGGCAAAGCAGTCGTGCACGTAGGCCATGGCCTTTTGCACCTTGGCCTGCGCGGCGGCGTAATCGGCATCGATGGCAAACAGCGCCTCCGCCATCTTCTCGACCGGCGTCTCATCCATCTCCAGCAGCCACTCGGGCAGGCCGATGTCCTGGAACATCCAGCATTTCGGGCTGTGGAACTCCGAGTAGGTGTGCAGGATCGGCGTGCCGTTGGCGAGCGCAATGATCGGCGAGTGCGGCTCATGGCAGACGATGGTGTGGGCGCGCGCGAAGATCGAGGCCGCCTCGTCGGCGTTCCAGAAGTACTCGAGGTTGACGACGTGCGAGCGAATCTCCGGCGGCAGCGGCTCGTGCAGCAGGCGGCGGTTGTGCCCCATCTCCTTGAGCACCTCGGGCGCGATCAGCACCTTTCCGAAGTTCATCTACACGGCTGCTGCGAAGGGTGTGCCCGCACAAGCAAATGTGCTCGCTTCAATAGTGTTCTTCGGAGCGCTGTTGCTCGTGATCATCGTGCAGTTGGTGAACATCAACCGGCAGAAGAAGTTGTCGCGAGCC
>CANNUR010000269.1 GCA_947523045.1 uncultured Prosthecobacter sp. | reverse complement strand
CGGTGCCAGCGAGTGACGTCCGGCACTCTCGCGCTCCGGGAATCCCACTCAACAACCTTGGGCCGACCAGCGGGGTCAATGCCCCCGCCTACAGTGCTGGCCCCTCCCCCTTTCCCTCAGCATCAGCGTCCCATCAGCGGTTCAAGACCGGATTGGGTCGCCGAGAACGACTCACGCCAAGACGCAAAGTCGCAAAGGATTGGAGAGATGGTGAACTTCTTCGCTCCTTTGCGTGAGTGAGCCTTCTCCGTCTGCCAGTCACCAAAGCCACAGTGCCACCGCAGCGGCACCGCGCCCTGTCCCCTTCGTGCCATTCGTGGTTCCAAGGCCTGCCCCCCTCAGAAGAAGAAGCGGGCAAGGGTGCCCCCCGCGTGCACCCCTTCTGTCCATCGGTGCTCATCGGCGACATCTGCGGTTCACCTTCTGTCAAATCTGCGGAATCGGTGAAATCTGCGGACCGTCCAGGCTCGGATGACGCCGCTTGGCGTGAGACCGTCCAAACCCGGCGCCTTGAGGACAAGGCACCCATACCAAACACCCCTCTGAATCCCTGCTGAAACCGATCCCTCCTCAAGCAACCACGTCGCCGCCGCCGGGTTGAATGCGGGCATGAAAGCCTTTTTGCCCGCCCTCGTCCTCGCCACCTCGCTGTCTGCTGCCGACTGGCCGCGCTTTCTCGGACCGGAGGGGGCGGCGGTGTCGGACACGGCGCAGGTGCCGCTGACCTGGTCGGACACGGAGAATCTGCGCTGGAAGATCGAAACGCCGGGGCCGGGCTCGTCGAGTCCGATCGTGCAGGGCGACAAGGTTTTCCTGACCTGCTGGTCGGGCTATGGCGACCGCGAGGGCGCGAATGATCCGACGAAACTGCAGCGTCACCTGCTCTGCTACGAACTGGCCAGCGGCAAGAAGCTCTGGGAACAGGTCGTGCCCTCGAAGGTCGAGGAGGATCCCTGGCAGGGTTTCCTCACCGAGCACGGCTACGCGACGCACACGCCGGTGGCCGATGGCGAGCGCGTGTACGTCTTCTTTGGTAAAACCGGTGCCCTGGCCTTTGATCACGATGGCAAGCAGCTCTGGCACACCCCGCTCGGCACCGACTCGGGTCGCAACCGCTGGGGCTCCGGCGCCAGCCCGATCCTCTTTGGCGACCTGCTCATCGTCAATGCCGCCGACGAAAGCCGCGCGCTGGTCGCTCTCGACAAGAAGACCGGTCAACAGGTCTGGAAGGCCGACGGCGATGCGATCGGCATGGCCTACGGCACGCCCTCGGTGATCACGACCGACGGTCGCACCGACCTCGTGTTCGCCCTCGCCGAAGAGGTCTGGGGCCTGAATCCGGAGACCGGCAAGCTGCGCTGGTTCGCCACCCACAAGCTGCCCGGCAACGTCTCGCCGGGCATCGTCAGCGATGGCCGCACGGCCTACCTGTTTGGCGGCTATCCCACCCAGGGCAGCGTCGCCGTGAAACTGGGCGGCAAGGGCGATGTCACCACCGCGAACATCCTGTGGTCGACCAACTCCAGCAGCTATGTGCCGACGCCGGTGCTGCATGAGGGGCGGCTGCATGTCGTCAACGACGCCGGTTTCGCCCTCTGCCTCGATGCCGCCAGCGGCAAGGAGATCTACCGCGAGCGGGTCATCGACAGCGGTGGCGGTCGCGGCCGCGGCAAACCCTTTTATGCCTCGACGGTGCGCATTGGCGACCGTCTCTACTGTGTCTCGCGCCGCGGCGGCACCTACGTGCTGGCGACCGGTGCCGAATTCCAGAAGCTCGCCCACAACGTCTTCGCCTCCGACGACTCCCAATTCCGCGGCACCCCGGCCATTCTCAGCGATGGCCTGCTGCTGCGCAGCGACAAGGCGCTGTATCGGGTTGGCCAGTGAGGGGGACGGAACCCAGGATCAGCCTCCCTCAAGAACACAGCAGAAGCCAACGCTGTCGCTGCGGTAGCCTTCCGGATCGTGGGTGCGATGGGAACTGAGCAGGGTCTGGGGTCGACTGCTCTTCCACGAGCCGCCGCGCAGGACCCGCCAGTCGGTACCCTCGCGATAGCGATCCTCGCACCACTCCCAGAGACTGCCGCTCAGGTCGTGCAGCCCCAGGGCGTTCGCCGCTGAAGCACGCGCCGCCAATCGGCCATCGGCCCAATCATCGCGGTAGTCCGCGAGGCAGGTGTCGGGGAAAGCGCGGCGTGATTCGCGGCCACAGAGGTTGCCCGCCCCCGGTGGTGGCGGCCAGGCCCTGCCCCAGGGGTAATGATCCGCGAGCCGACCCGACTTTGCCTCGGCAGGGTCGGCCGCCTTTTCCAGATCTCCCAAACCCACTGCACAGCTCCATTCGTGATCGGTGGGCAGGCGATACCGCTGGCCGGGACCGATCACTCCCGTCTGCCGCTCGCGCTGCGTCAGCCACGCGCAAAAAGCCTGCGCCTCCGTCCAGCTCACCTGCGCGGCGGGTCGCGCGGCGGTCGGTGCCGGCTGCCCGAGCGACCGCCGGAACGGCGCCAGATCCCGCTCCTGCGTTTCCACACAGGCCATGCGCACCGGCCTGCCGCCCGTCACCGGCACTGCCACCATGGCCATGCCCAGGCTGTTCCTCCACACGCCCGCCTGCGGCGCCGGGGGCTGGGTACAGGATGCCAGACCGACGAGAACCCATCCGGCGCCATGAAGTCCGAGCACCGAGGACAGGAACGCATTCACCGAGGATTTCGACACTGTGAAACGGACAGTACCAGCACCACCGCGGCGGTGGCCGCCGTCAAGGAACGCTGCCAGCGACTGGCGAACTCCTCACGCAGCCCCATCAAAATGCCAAATAGCAGGATCCCGCTGGCAAGCAGCAGAAGCGAACCTTTCCTGCAACGGGGAGTGACGGTGAGATTGTCGTTCATAGGATGGGTTTGCCCGAAGTTTCTTTACAAGGACGGATGTGATCATGCACCATCAAGCGGGAGTCGTCGATGAAATATGGCACGATCTCCCCAAGCGGCACTGGAGTTCTGAGGCGTGAAGGCTGGCCGCACTCAGAAGAGGCGGACAAAGAGTGTCCATGCTCCCCTCACCTGCGGCGGTCCCATCTTCGCTCATCGGCGACATCTGCGGTTCACCTTCTGTATCTCTGCGCAACCTGTGAAATCTGCGGACCTTCTGGGCTTGGATGGCTGACCGGACGAGGGGCGGATGGATGCGTCGTCATCGATGGCTGTCCTCCGCCCGGAACTCCGACGCCAGCGCTCAACGGGTGAACCCAATCACGGGGTCACGCTGCGCGTGCTCGCTGCTTGCACCTTGAAATGATCTCTTTATCTAAGACTGATGCTGCCGCATTCACCCCCAACACTCGGCAGTCGCGATCCGGCGCCGGACTTCGACGCCTGGCTGCGCGCCGGCTGGCGGCGACTGCGGGAATCCCCCGCCCTGCGACGACGCGTGATCGGCTGGCGGGTGGCGAGCGACCGCCTGCACTGCGCGCATCTTTGGGGTCGTCCGTTGAGCCGGGCCGAGCTGGGTCATGCCGGCGAGTGCCTGGCAGCGAAGTGGCTGCGGGCGCATGGGCGCCGCATCCTGTATCGCAACTACCGCGGCGCCCACCGCGGCGAGGTCGATCTGGTGGCCCGCCACGGGGCGGTGCTGACCTTTGTCGAAGTGAAGACGCGCAGCAGCACGGCCTTCGGTCGCCCGGCCGATGCGGTGACGCCGGACAAGCAGCGGCTCATCCAGCGCGGAGCGCTCGACTGGCTGCGCCAGCTCGGCCAGCCGCGCCTGAGCTTCCGTTTCGACATCGCCGAGGTTTGGCTGATCCCGCAGGAGCTGCCGCGTGTGCATGTCATCGAAAACGCCTTCACCCTGCCCGACAGCTCGATGGCGGGTCGCTGACCTCAGCGCAGCAGCAGGGCCAGCAGCGGCAGCAGCAGGGCGAGATCGGCCAGCACGCGGAAGGCGTCGGCCTCGAGTCGCTGACCGAAGCGCCAGAGCAGGCCGAGCAGGACCAGACCGGCGGCGACGAGCAGCGACAGGCTGGCGAGCGGTCGGCTGTCGCCCGCGAAGCCGCTGAAGCCGAGACCGAGGGCGAGCAGCAGCGCGAGGACAAGATTGGGCCACTGGCTGCGGCGCTGCGGCGGCGGCGCCTCGATCTGGACGATGACACCGAGGTTGGCGGTGAACAGCAGGGC
>CANNUR010000268.1 GCA_947523045.1 uncultured Prosthecobacter sp. | reverse complement strand
GCCCGCTGGCGGTGGACAGAGTGACCGACGGCGGCGTCAGCGGCAGCCGGACGTAGGCCTTCGCCATGCGCGTGCCGTCCAGGATCTCATGGATCATGTCGGCCGCGTCCGCCGCCCGCTCGCGCTGGTCCGGCCCCCACACCGCCTGGGCCATGAGACCGACCAAGGGTCGGAAGGCCTCTTTCACATGCAGCGCGCAGGGTCGACCCGAGCGCGCGGCCAGCAAGCGCGTCACCGGCTCCAGCAGCGTGACATCGCCGAGCTGCTTGTCGCTGATCAGCGCGCAGGCTCCGTTGAGGCCATCGCCACTCATGACAGCGCCTCCTTGCCGCGTGCCAGCAGGCCGTTGACGGCTTCCGTCAGGGTCATTCGCGAGCTCCAGAAAAACTCCTCCTGATAACGGTGCTGCGCCGCGACCTGGGCCTGCCGGTAGTCGCGATCACCAAACAAGCGCGTCAGGGCCAGCGTCAGTTCCTCGCCGGTTTCACCCCAGGGCGGTTGCAGCCGCTGCTCGAGTTCGGGAAACAGGAAGAACTCCGGCGGATGACGCACCAGGAAAACGACGGGCAAGCCGACATGAAAGGCCTCGTGCCCGGAGACCGAGATCGTGTTGAGCAGTACCGCGGCCGATTGCATGGCCTCCTCCATCGGCTGCTCGGGTGGCGCCAGTCGGACGTTCGACGGCGGGCGCAGCGAGCGCAGGAAGCGGGTCTTCGACTGCACCTCGCTCTCGTCCATGCCGATGAAGCCGCGCTCCTCGCTCTTCGGCGCCCGCAACGGATGGAACTTGAGGATGAAATCCAGCTGCGGCAGCCGGCGCGCCGCTTCCACCACGCTGCGATACTGATGCAGGCAGGCCTGCGGATCGGTGATGACGGTCATCGTGTCGGCATGCAGCACCTGCGGCCGCCGGCGCGTGAACGCGGCCTCGACCTGCTCCGGCGTGCGCGGTGGGGCACTCGGTCGGCGATGCCCGCGCACATCGACGATGCGCTCAGCCGGATAACCGGCGGCAATCATGCGCGGGATGCCGCGCTGGCCGTCGACCAGGGCGAAGTCGGGCGTGAACATGGTGCGCGGCTTGAGCAGGAAGTCGTAGGTGTAAGAGGCCACCGGGATGCCCAGGCGCGCTGCCGCCAGCGACCACACCCCATCCTCGGCACCGATCTGGGTGTCGGCCAGCACCAGCGCCGGCCGCAGTTCCTGCAAGCGCGCCATGGCCTTTGCCACAAGCGCCGACCAGCGCGGATAGACCCGCTGGACGTGGTGATCGCCCATCGCCCGATGAATGTCGCGGCAGCCGCGCACGGCCGGATCCTGATCCAGCACTTCCGCCTGCCAACGCCGCCACCAGTCGGCCCAGTGCGCCGACTCCGCCGCCACAGACTCGGCCGTGGGCTCACCCAACTCGGCTGCGGTCACGGTCTGCAGACGAAAACGCGGCGCCGCGGGTTCGCGGGCGAGCAGGCGGGCGACCCGACCACTCGCACACAGCACCAGGGGGGCTTCGGAGGCAGGCGTTTCGCGGGTGATGGCTTCGTTCGCCACCACCGCCGGTGCGCGGCGCCAGCGGCAAAGCCAGCGCTCGATGCGACGGCGCAGGCTGCGCGGCCGCCACTCCGGGGCGAGGCACTCGACCGGCAATCCCTTTTCCGCCGCCACCTCGCGCCAAAACCCGAAGCTGACGCCGCTGCCGGCGCAGACGACGAGGCGATCGAATTCAAAGCGACTCCACAGGTGATCGCGCAGGGCCAGGTTGAACAGCCGCATCGACATCCGGTCCTGAAACTCGCCGCCGAGCGCCGCCTTGCGCAGATCGGCATCGCCGGGCCGGTCGCCCAGTTCCGGCCGCGGGCGCAGGTAGGGCTCCATGGCCTCGGTCATGCCCGCCAGCAGGGGCATGGCCGCGTCGCGACCGAAGATGTCGCGGGTGCTCAGCCAGGCCGCCACACCGGGATAGCGCGACCGCTCGAGCAGGGTGTCGTACTCCAGCACGACCGCGCCCTCCGCCACCTCGGCCAGCCGCCGCTCCAGCGCCTGGGGCGCGAGGGAACCGGTGAGAACGAGCGTGCGGGGCATGGCAGACAAAGGGTCAGCATGCTGAAAATGCCCGGGCTCGCAACCCTGGGATGGATCGGAAGCGCCGGGGCCGCCCATGGTTGACAGGCCGGGCGCGCATGGGTTATTGCCGCTTCCCATGATCGAATCCGCGGACTCCCTGGCCGAGAACAACGGTCGCTGTTTCATCATCGCCGAGGCGGGGGTGAACCACAATGGCGACCTCGCCCTGGCGCGCCAGCTCGGCATCGCCGCCGCCGCCGCGGGTGCCGACGCGGTCAAGTTCCAGACCTTCCAGGCCGGCCATCTGGTCACGGCCGACGCCCCGCAGGCCGATTACCAGGCGCGCAACACCGGCCGCACCGAGAGCCAGTTCGACATGCTCAAGCGCCTCGAACTGCCGCTGGAGGCCTTCGGTGAGCTGGCCGGCCTGTGCGCCGAAATGGGCATTGAATTCATGTCGACCGCCTTCGACGAGGACAGCGCCGACTACCTCGCCGGCCTGGGCATGCGCTGCTTCAAGATCCCCTCCGGCGAGCTGACCAACCTGCCCTTCCTCCGCCACATCGGCGCCTTCGGTCGCCCGGTCATCGTCTCCACCGGCATGGGCACGATCGAGGAGGCGGAAACCGCAGTCGCCACCCTGCGCGAGGCCGGCAGCGGCCCGGTCACCGTGCTCCACTGCGTGACCCGCTATCCCACCCCGCCCGAGGAAGCGAACCTGCGCGCCATGCACGTGCTGCGCGATGCCCTGGGCGTGCCGATCGGCTACTCCGACCACACCGAGGGCATCGAGGCGCCGGTGATCGCCGTCGCCGCCGGCGCCTGCGTCATTGAGAAGCATTTCACCCTCGATCGCGACCTGCCCGGCCCCGATCACAAGGCCTCGCTCGAACCCGGCGAACTCGCCGAGATGGTCCACGCCATCCGCCGCGCCGAAGTCCTGCTCGGCCAGGCACGCAAGCAACCCGGGGCCGACGAACTCGCGGTCGCCCAGATCGTCCGCCGCAGCGTCGTCGCCCGCCGCGCCATCCCCGCCGGCAGCATCCTCGAACCCTCCATGCTGGTCCTGCGCCGCCCCGGCACCGGCATCCCGCCGGCGCGCCTGCACGAACTGCCGGGCAAGCGCGCTCTCTCGGACATCGCCGAGGGCGCCCTCATCCGTTGGGAGGATCTCGCATGAGACGCATCGCCGTCGTCAGCACCGGCCGTTCCGATTACAGCATCTACCGGCCGCTGCTGCGGGCGATTCAGGATCACCCGGAACTGGAACTGCAGGTGCTGGTCACCGGCATGCACCTCGACGATCGCTTCGGTCGCACGGTGGATCTCGTGGCCAGGGACGGCTTCCCGGTCGCCGCCCGCATCCCGGTGCTGCAAAACGATGACAGCCCGCAGGGCATCGCCGCCGCCATGGCCGCCGGCGTCGCCGGTTTTGGCTGCCACTACGCCGCCGCACCACCCGATGTGCTGGTCGTGCTCGGCGACCGCTTTGAGATGTTTGCCGCCGCGCTCGCCGCCGTACCTTTCAACCTGCCGATCCTGCACCTTCACGGCGGCGAACTCAGCGAGGGCGCCATGGACGATCGCTTCCGCCACGCGCTCACCAAACTCAGCCACCTGCACGGGGTCGCCACCGAAACCTACCGCCGCCGCGTCCTCCAGCTCGGCGAGGAACCCTGGCGCGTGCTCTGCTGCGGCGCGCTCGCGCTCGACAACCTGCGCACGGTGCAGCGACTGACGCGCGCGGAACTGGAGGCCCGCTTCGATCTCGACCTGCGCGAGCCGCCCCTGCTCGTCACCCTGCATCCAACGACCAACGCCCCGGAACTCGCCGGCCCACAGACCGATGCCCTGCTCGACGCCCTGACCCGGCTCGATCTGCCGGTGGTCTTCACCATGCCCAATGCCGACACCGCCGGCAGTGTCATCCGCGCCCGGGTGCTCGAGTTCTGCCGCGCCCACGCCAACGCGCGCTGGGTGGAAAACTTCGGCCCCGAAGCCTATTACTCGATGCTCGCCGAAGCCCGCGCCATGATCGGCAACTCCTCCAGCGGCCTGCTCGAAGCGCCGTCGTTCGCCCTGCCCGTGGTCAACCTCGGCGACCGTCAAAAGGGCCGACTGCGGGCCGCCAACG
>CANNUR010000267.1 GCA_947523045.1 uncultured Prosthecobacter sp. | reverse complement strand
CCTCGATCCCGACAGCGCGCGCGTGCTCATGCAGATCGACTTTCCGTACTGCAACCACCACGGCGGCCAGATCGCCTTCGGCCCGGACGGCTACCTGTACATCGGCGTCGGCGACGGCGGCTGGGAGGGCGACGTCATCAACGCCGGCCAGGACCCGCACACCTGGCTCGGCAAGATGCTGCGCATTGATGTCGACCAGGCGACGCCCGACCGCGGCTACGGCATCCCGAAGGACAATCCCTTCCTGACGCCACTCCAGCAGATGACCCTGTTCGGTGTCAGCGAGGAGGCCTTCTCGAAGATCCATCCGAAGGCCAAGCCGGAGATCTGGGCCTACGGCCTGCGCAACCCCTGGACCTTCGGCTTTGACGGCAAGACCGGCGACCTGTACATCGCCGACATCGGCCAGAATCACTGGGAGGAAATCAACCTGCAGCCGGCCTCCAGCAAGGGCGGCGAGAACTATGGCTGGAAGTTCATGTGCGGCAGCCATCCCTTCCCGATGATCCTCAAGAAGAACCCCGACGGCAGCGAAACCGCCGCCGATCCGGAAAAATATCCCGAGGTCGGCGTGCTGCCAATCGCCGAGTACAGCCACGTCGACCAGGGCATCTGCGTCATCCACCTCGGCGTCTACCGCGGCACGGAGTATCCCGAACTCGATGGCATCTACTTCTGCGCCGACTGGGGCAGCGGCAAGATCTGGGGCATGAAGCAGGTCGATGGTGCCTGGCAGATGCAGGAAATGCTCGACCTGGCCGACGGCATCCGCCCGACCGGCAGCGGCATCGGTCCGGATGGCGCCATCTACCTGAGCCACGCCACCGCCAACTACGGCGGTCCGGTCGATCCCTACACCAGCGAGCGCGGCGCAGTCTGGAAGATCGTGCCTGCCAGCAAGGTGCCGGCCGGCGCAGTCACCGCACCGCTGGGCGCCAAGTAATCGGATAGCTGCGGGTGGCGCGGCAGGCCTTGACGCCGTGCCGCGCCCGCCCGACTCCATGGGCATGCGCGTCCTCATCGCCTGCGACAAATTCAAGGGAACCCTCAGCGCTCGTGAGGTGGCGGCGATCCTGCAGGAGCGCCTCGGCCAAGCCCTGCCGGATGCCGAATTTGATCTCTGCCCGATCGCCGATGGCGGTGAGGGCACGACCGAGGCGGTGATCACCGCGCTCGGCGGCGACTGGGTGGAATGCCCGGTGGTCGACGCCCGCGGCCGCCCGCGCAGCGCCCGCTACGGCTGGCTGCCCGCAGAGCAGGAGGCGGTGCTGGAAATGAGCGCCGCCAGCGGCCTCGCCCAGGTGCTCGACCTGCCGCTCGATCCCGCCCAGGCCACGACCCGCGGCACCGGCCAGATGCTCGCCGACGCCCTCGCTCGCGGCGCCCGCCGTGTGCTCATTGGCCTCGGCGGCAGCGCCACCAACGACGGCGGTGCCGGCATGGCCACCGCGCTCGGTCATCGCTTCCTCGATGCCACCGGCCAGGAGGTCGATCCCGTGCCCGCGCACTTCGCGCGCCTCGCCCACATCGAACCTTCCCCACTCAATCTGCCACCGGTGCAGGTCGCCTGCGATGTCGACAATCCCCTGCTCGGCCCGCGCGGTGCCACCGCCGTCTACGGCGCGCAGAAGGGCGTGCACGAAGCCGCCTTCTTTGAGGACGGACTCGCCCACCTGGCCGACCTCGTCCGCCGCGATCTCGGCCGCGACTGCCGTGACACCCCCGGCGCCGGTGCCGCTGGCGGTCTCGGCTGGGGCCTGATGGTGTTTTGCAACGCCGAACTCACCCGCGGCTTCGACCTCGTCGCCGGTCACATCGGCCTCGAGGAGCGCGTCGCCCGCGCCGATCTCGTGCTCACCGGCGAAGGCCGGCTCGATGCCCAGACGCTCTGCGGCAAGGGCCCGGTCGGGGTCGCCCAAATGGCGCGCCGGCTTGGCAAACCCGTGGTCGCCTATGCCGGCGTGGTCGAGGATTCCCCCGTGCTGCGCGCCTGCTTCGACCACGGCTTTGCCACCAAACCGGCCGACCTCGATCTGCCGACCGCCCTGGCCCGTGCGGCCGAACTGCTGGCCGCGGCCGCCGATCGCTCAGCGCCCGCCCTGCGCGCCCTGCTCGACCGCTGAGTGCCGGCGCTGGCGTGCCGCCTCAAAAAGCATCACCGCACCCGCCGCGGCGACGTTGAGCGACTCGACCCCGCGGACCAGCGGGATGCGCAGTCGCCGGTCGCAGCGCGCGAGCAGGTCGGCAGCCACGCCGTTGGCCTCGTTGCCAAGCAGCAGCAGGGTTGGTGCCGACCAGTCGTGCGCGTCGTAATCGCACTCGCCGGAACCGGCGGCGGCGACCACAGGCACCTGCAAGCGGTCAGTCCACAGGAACAGGTCATCCGCAGCCGCCAGCGACAGCACCGGCAGGCGAAAGGCCGCTCCCATCGAGGCGCGCAGGACCTTGGGCGAATAAACATCCGCGCAACCGGGCAGCAAAACGATGGCATCGACACCCGCCGCCTCGGCCGTGCGCAGCAGCGTGCCGAGATTGCCAGGATCCTGAACGCGGTCGAGACCGAGCAGCAGCCCGGACCGCTCCAGCAAGGCAGGTGCCGGTCGCCGGGCCAACAGGACGATGCCCTGTCCCTGCACGGTGTCGCCAAGCGACTCCAGCACCGCCGGTGCCGTTTCATGACAGGGCACGCCGCGCGCCGACAAGGCGTCGAGCAACCGTTGCTGGCGCAATTCATCCGTCGCCCGGTAAAACGCCACCGTGATTTCGAGCCCGGAGCGCAGGCATTCCTCCGCGAGGCGCAGGCCCTCGACAAACACCCACCCGGGCTCGCGTCCGTCGCGCACGCGGCGCGCCAGCTTGATGCGTTCGTTGTCCCGACTGCGAATCTCCATCGGCCATCTTGGACCAGCCCTCGCGCGCCCGCAAGAGCGCCCGCCCGCCGACCGTACTGCCCCTTCGACATCATGCGCCGTTCCGTTTCCTACCTTGCCCTGCTCACCCCGCTCTGCGCGGGCGCGGCCGAGCCACTCACCTTCGAAAAGCACGTCCGCCCCATCCTCAAGGCGCACTGCTTCCACTGCCATGGCGAGGAGGGTGAAACCAAGGGCGGCCTCGATGTCCGACTCGCCCGCTTCCTGCTCAAGGGCGGCAAGTCCGGCCCCGCCATCCAGCCCGGTCAGACCGCCGCCAGCCATCTGTACGAAGTGCTCGAGTCCGGCGAGATGCCCAAGGGCAAGGCCAAGCTCAAGAGCGAGGAGATCGCCACCATCGGCCAGTGGATCGCCCAGGGCGCCAAGACCGCCCGCCCTGAACCGGAAACCCTCGGCCCCGAACACGCCTTCACCGATGAGGAACGCGCCTGGTGGTCGCTGCAGCCCATCCGTCGCCCGGCGCTGCCACGCAGCGCGGAGACCGGCGGCAATCCGATCGATGCCTTCATCGCCGAAACACTGCGCACCAACGGACTGAGCTTTTCGCCGACCGCCGACGCCGCCACCCTGCTGCGCCGCCTGAGCTTCACCCTCACCGGCCTGCCGCCGACGCCGGAGGAGATGGACGCCTTCGCCGCGGCCGCCGCCCAGGATCCGGCCGCTGCGGTGCGCAGCCAGGTCGCCCGCCTGCTCGCCAGCCCCGCCTACGGCGAACGCTGGGGCCGCCACTGGCTCGATCTCGCCGGCTACGCCGACAGCGACGGCTACACCGACAAGGATCTCGAGCGCAAATGGGCCTGGAAGTACCGCGACTACGTCGTCAACGCCCTCAACCAGGACAAGCCCTTCGACGCCTTCGTGCGCGAGCAGCTCGCCGGCGATGAGATGGTGCCGCAGCCGCACAAAAACCTGTCGCCCGAGGCCGTCGACAAGATCGCCGCCACCGGCTTCCTGCGTATGGCCGCCGACGGCACCGGTGCCATGAACGACAATGCCGCCCGCAATGCCACCATTGCCGACACGATCAAGATCATCGGCAGCGCCCTCTATGGCCTGACCCTCGACTGCGCCCAGTGCCACGATCACCGCTACGACCCGATCAGCCAAGCCGACTACTACCGCCTGCGCGCCATCTTCGAGCCCGGCTTCGACACCAAAAGCTGGCGCACGCCCGCCGGCAGACTGGTCTCCCTGCTGACCGACAGCCAGCGCGCCGAGGCCGACAAGATTGAGGCCGAGGCCAAGAAGGTCGACGCCGCCCGCCTGGCCCAGCAGGAGGAATTCATC
>CANNUR010000266.1 GCA_947523045.1 uncultured Prosthecobacter sp. | reverse complement strand
CATGTGGCCTTTGCCAAGGAGCAGGTTTTCGACAGCACGATCATTACGATCATTGAGGCGGGCGCCGACTCCGGCCAGCTCGGCCAGGCCTTCACCTCGCTGGCCCACCGCATCAAGATCGAGATGGCCTTTGCCAGCAAGCTGCGCACGGCGCTGCTGGTGCCGACCCTCATCATCCTCTTCCAGATTGGCCTCTTCATTTACTCGCAGGTTCATGTCGTCTCCAAGGTTGAGGAGACCCTGAAGAGCGTGCGCCAGGAGCCCGATCCGATTTCCGTCTTCATCTTTGCCGTCAGTCATGTCGTCCAGAAGGTCTGGCCCTTTTTTGTCATTGCCCTCGTCAGCTTTTTTGTCGCCCTGTTCCGGTCGGCCGAGTTTCGCCAGCGACTTCTCATCCTGCTGATGGGGCGCTGGCGCCTGCTCAAGAAGCTGGTCATGAGCCTGCGCCAGAGCGCCTGGATCGGCACCCTGCAGATGCTTTATGCCAACGGCATCAACCTCGCCCGCGCCTCCCTGCTGTCGGCGCGCGTGCTCGCCGGCACGCCCATGTTTGACGACTTTCTCAAGGCGGCGCGCGTCTATGAGTCCTCAGGCGTGCCCTTTGCCGAATCACTCAAGCGGCACACCGAGCTCGATCCGCAGGTCGTGCACATGATTGGCATCGGTGAAAAATCGGCATCGCTGCCCCAGCAGCTGGAACTGCTGCGTGACATCTACGAGGAGGATACCGCAGCGATCATGGCTGATTTCACCCAGGTCATCAATTTTGTCACCCTGGCCATGGCCGTCTTCCTCATCGGCTTTGTCTTCACGGGCTCCATGCTGCCCATCTTCCTGATGGGGCCGCGCATGATGCAGTCCGGCAACATGTGATTCGCCATGCATCTCCCGTTGCACGCTTTTCTGCTCACCGCCGTTGTTGCCACGGCGGCCGAGCCGTCGCCCAAGCTGGTGCCGCGGCCGATTCCGGGGCTGCCGACAGCCAAGCCCTTCGAGGCACCCACCGAGGTGCTGAGGTCCGGCCTTGCCCAGCCTGTGGCCAACGCCGCCGTGCAGCCGGCGCCGGTCAATCCTGACCCGGCCGTTGCAGTTCCTGTCAATGAGCCGGCGCGCGTCCTCTTCGTGCACCGCCGCGATCGCCTGCCGGAGGCAATGCGTCAACGGTTGAAAGCCCTGCCGGCGGAGCCGCCACGGCCTGTTGCGCCACCGGTTGCGGACAAGGAGTTGATTCAGGAGCGCCCGGCTGTCATCCGTATCATTCCCAAGAGCGAGGTGCCGCTGCTCAAGCCGCCCGCGCCCCCCCCCCAGCCCTGACGCCATGAAACCGTTTCCGCCCCCCCCATCCGCTGCGCGCGGCTTCAGTCTGGTTGAAATCAGCCTGGTCATCGCCCTGCTGCTTGCCCTCAGCACCTTTGCCGGTTTGACGGTCACCTCGGTGCGCAACTGGCAGCGTGGCAAGGATGCCGCCCTTTCGTTGCAGGCTGTTTTTGCCGCCCAGCGCGCCTACCTGGCCGATCATCCGACCGCCAACATTGCCCTGGTCAGTACGGCCCAGCTTCAAAACTACCTGCCCGAGGGCTGGTCGACCATGCCCGCTTTCACCGGTCTCGAGAATGAGGCGATCACCCTCGATCACTCCGTCATGCCGCCGCGGCTCTACGCCAACGGCTCGGTTTATGATCCCTCCGGCAAGTCCGACGACGGCCTCTGGGACACGGGCAAGTGAGAACCTTTGGCCATGTCTGACACTCCCAGTCTGATCATTCCCGCCGGCACCCGCTTCGGCTACCGTGAGGGGTTGCCCTGGCAACGCCGCGAGCGTTGTCTGGCCCGCGCCCTCGAGGACATCCATGTCGGTCCCGGTCTGCACCTCTTTGTTGCCCCCAACGGCTCCGGCAAGACCACCCTGCTGCGCACGCTCGCAGGCCTGCTGCCTTTTCTGGAAGGTGGCGTGCGCACGCGGGCCGGCGTGCACTACGTTGCCGACGAGCTGCGCGCGGATCCGGAGTTGAAGCCCCTGACCTTCTTTCGCGCCTGGTTTCGTGGCGAGGCCCTCGACCTGGCCGTGTCGCTGGCGGAGACGCTGCGCCTCGACCTGCGCCAGCCGGTCGGTCGGCTCTCTCGTGGCAACCGCCAGAAGATCCTGCTCATCCTCGCCGAGGTGAAGGCGGCATTCATGCCCCCCGGCCTGCTGCTCATGGATGAACCGCTCACCGGGCTCGACGCCGAGACACGCGCCCAGATGGTCGATCTCTGGGCGGCCTCGGCCGCACGCGCGGTACGGCTGGTCATCCTGCACGAGCTCGAATCCGTGCGTTCCGCCGACTCGCTGCTCTCCATCCACGATGGCACCTTGCGCCACTCCCGTGAGTGCCAGGGCGGTTCCTGGTTGTCCACCTACCAGTCCCTCCAAGCATGAAGCGTTTTCCCCTCTTTCGCCTGGGCCTTGCCGGCCTGATGAGCCGCGGCAGTGGATGGCTGCTGCTGGGCGGTGCCGTGGTCTTCGCCTGGCTCCTGCCGCTGGTCGCTCCCTGGGAAGAAAATCCGCAGATCCTCCAGCCCGCTCGCGCCCAGGCGCTTTGGGCCTATGCCTGGTTGGCGGCACTCTCCTGGCTGCCCTTTCAAGCCGCCGCGCTTGGCCACCGCCTGCGCAGCGAGGGCATGCTTGAACATGCGCATGCCTCCGGCACCGGTCGTGTCAGTCTCGGGCTTCAGCTCGGTGGCGCCGTGTGGGTTTGGTTGCTCGTTCTCACCTTGATCGCTGCCGTGCTCACCTGCACCTGGTGCCTGCCGGGCCGCGCCAGCGAGGCTGGGCTCTGGCTGCAGCTTGTCGGTCAATACACAGCTCTGTACCTCCTCTGTGCCGCACCGCTGGTCCTGCTGGCCGTGGCCCTTGGCACCCGCACGGCCGAGGTCATCGCCTTCCTTGTCCCCACCGGCCTGCTTGTCACCGGTCTTTTTGGTGCCGCCTGGCTCGCCCCCCTGCTCGGGGGATCTTCCTCGGAACTGCTGCAGGCGCTCTGGCTGGCCGTGCCGCACTACCACCTGGCCGATCTGACCCCCCGCCTGGTGTTCAAGATGGGGCCGCTGCCTGCCTCTGACTTTCTCGCCTCAGCCGCCGTGCTCGCGTTGCAGGGGCTCGCTCTTTCGTTGACCGGTCTATGCCTCTTTCGCACCCGCTCCTGATCCTCACGGCGGCTGCCGTGCTGTGGACCGCGGGCCACCGGCTCGCGGCACCGCGCGACGCGGCGGCGCCCGGCTTTTTTGGGGTGCCCGGCAGCGCCTACGGCAGCCTGGCTGCCCGTCTGATGCGCGATTCCCTGCACAGCTACTGGCATGGTGGGGAGAGTGCGGCACAGAGCTCCCATGAGGGGCCTCCACCGCTGCCAGCACCGGCCAGGCCGGCAGGTTTCGCCCGTATCCAGAACCTGGCTGCCTCGCAGCCCCTGCTGGCCACGGGGCTGCAGAAACTCGCGCGGCTGGAAAAGAACCGCACCCAACGCAACAGCCCCTTTCCCACCACGGACGCTCACCGGCGCTACCTGGATGCCTCGGCTCTGTGGCGCCTGAAGTCGGCCTACGCTCTGGACCGCAGCGATGCCACGCTGTACGAAATCCTGCATTTCCAATTGGCCGCGCGCGCGGCTCGGGATTCGTCCCTGCGCGTGGAGGTCGTGCGGTTTGCCGAGCAGGCCATCGCGCAGGCGGACGCACCGATGGCGGGCTTCTCGGCAGCCCTGACCGGGGCGGGAGCTGCCATCAACCTGCTCAATGACCTGCTCGCGCCCGGACTGGCACGCCGGGATGACGCTGCCATCCTGCGCCACTGGCGCCAGTTGGAAACCTGCCTGCAGCGCTACCGCAGCATTCGAGAACAGGCCTTGGCGGAGGGCTGGTGGCAGCGCCTGCCCGAGATTCGCCGCCAGGAGGTGGAGAGCCATGCCACCCTGCTGACCCGCATCGCCGAAAACGTCCGTCAACAATTGCCCGCCGCGCGACTCCACGTGGCGATTGAGCATCGCTGGCTTGGGCGCCCCCTGGTTCTGGCGCAAAACGGTCTCCGCAATGCCGCTGGCGAAGAGCTGAACGTCACCCGGCTCGCCTACCTGCTGTCGAACGCCCAGCTGCGCAAGGAGGATGGGCAGTGGACTGAGGACAAGGACTGGTATGCCTACGTCGATGTCGACAAGCGGCGCACCCAGTTTCGCATGCCGCGGGTGCCGCGCGGTCGATACACGGCCCTGCGCTTCGATCTCGG
>CANNUR010000265.1 GCA_947523045.1 uncultured Prosthecobacter sp. | reverse complement strand
TGTCCGCCCTGTTCTCTTGCCTGTTCCTGACCGTCTCGCTGTCCGCTGCCAACGACATTCACTCCTCCCTCGGTGTCACCCGCCAGGGCAATGCGATCCCCTGTGTGCTGTCGCCCGAGGCTTTGAATCCGTCGTCGGCCAAGCCGCGGGTGCTGCTCATTGGCGGTCTCGATGGCCGGTCGGAGTCGGTGGCGGCGGTGAAGGCGACCCTGCAGGCCTGGCGTGCGGATGCGAAGATCCAGCAGCTTGTGGCGGTGTCGGCGGTGCCGAACGCGCGCCCCGATGCCTCCGCCGTGGCGGCGACCTTTCCGCCGCCGGGCGAGGCCTATTTGAAACCCGAGACCGATGCCGCGCACTACCTCTGGCGCTGGATCGGCCTGCAGGCGCCGGACCTGGTGCTCATCGTGGCGGCGGCGGGCGATGCCTCGGCGGCCTCACTGGCGAAGGCCCTTGGCGAAACCGCCCCCGGCGGCATGGGCACGATCCCGGCGACCGTGATCGCCACGGGCTCACCGGTGAGCTTGCCGGCGACGATCGCGCCCTCACCGGCCCGGCAGGAATGGCGGCGACGCGTGGCGCGCACGCCGGTCGCGGTGGCGAACGAACTCGCCCAGGTCTACGGCCAGAAGATGGATCCGGTGGTGTACATCCCGGCCCTGGCGGTGGTGGGTCGGGTGCGTCTCGGTGAGCTGACCGGCGATGCCACGGCGCTGGCCGATGCCCAGCGCATCGGCGCGCCTTTCCGCGATGGCGTCAAGGAATCGATGCCGGCGAACGGCAATGGCAGCACGATCTCGGGTCACCTGCTGTTCTCCGAACTGGCGCGGCGCACCGGCGATGCCAAGTGGACGGCGCTGGCGAAGAAGGCGGCCGACTATGGCTTTGAGGCCGATGGCCGGCCCAAGGTATCGATGCCCTTCCACAGCGAGATGAGTGATTCGGTTTTCATGGGCTGCGCCATCCTGGCCGAGGTCGGGGCGCTGACCGGCGAGAAAAAGTACTTCGAGCAGTGCCTGCGCCACCTGCGCTTCATGGAGCAGCTCTGCTTGCGCCCGGACGGCATCTACCGGCATTCGCCGCTGGATGAGTCCGCCTGGGGACGCGGCAACGGTTTCCCGGCGTTGGGGCATGCCCTGTCGCTGAGCGCGCTGCCGGCCGACTCACCTGAGCACGCGGCCTTTCTCGCCAGCTATCGCAAGCATCTTCAGGCCTTGAGGAAGCATCAGGATCCGACCGGGGCCTGGCATCAGGTGATCGATCATCCGGAGAGTTATGCCGAGTTCACCAGCACCTGCATGATCAGCTTCGCCATCGTGCGCGGCCTGCGCCGCGGTTGGCTGGAGGCAAGCGAGTGGCAGCCGGTGGTCGACAAGGCCTGGACGGCCATCAAGAGCCGGATCGGTCCCGAGGGCCAGCTCGTCGATGTCTGCACCGGCACCGGCAAGATGAAATCGCTGCGCGACTACTACGATCGCACCGCCATCCTCGGTCGCGACGAGCGCGGCGGTGCCATGGCCCTGATGCTGGCCACCGAGCTTGCCTTCTGGGAGCGCGAGCGGCGGTGAACCGAACGACCTCTCTTAACGCCGCTTGCGCAGCGCGCTCAGCAGCCAGAGGCCGAGGCCGAAGAAGCTCAGGGGAATCAGGTTCCAGAGCAGGCCCCAGTGCAGGCGGGGATTGAGGGTGCTGTACCAGGGTTTGTCCGGATCGATCCAGCCGCGCAGTTCCTTGCCTCGCGGGTAGCGCTCGAGCAGGGTGCGCAGTTGCTCCTTCGAACCGCTGATGTGCCTGGCAGGGAAGGACCAGCGGTCGGAATGCCAGCGGCGGCCGTCGTGCTCGTAGGAGTACACCAGACGGGCCCGATGGTAGATGCGGTGACTGTTGCGACCCGTGCCACGGGTTTCCTCGAGCGCCGTGGCCTCGACGCGGACGGGAATCTCCACGAGGCGGTGACGCACCAGTTGCTGTCGCAGGGCCTCGTGGGGCGCGAACTGCCAGGCTTGATAGCCGCCGAGACTCAGCAACAGAAGGGAAAAACCCGACAGGATCACCGTCTTGGCCTGCTGCGCGAAGAGGTTGGGGTCGAGGATGCGACGGCTGGGTCGCCAGGTGCGCCAAAGGAAAACCGCGGAGACCACGGCCAGTAGGCCGCCACCACCGATCAGGCTGTAGGGGAACCAGAGGCGCGCGGCGCGGAAGCTGGCTTTGCTGGGCTTGGCGGGATTGACTTGGCAAAACGTCGGCCCGCGTCGGGCGGCGGCTCCTTCGGCTTCAAAATCGCGCAGATCGATGACCCAGTCGGTGGCCTCGTCGTAGTTCGAAGAGCGGTACGTGCGCTCGCCCCAGCGGTACTCAAAGCTCATGCCCGGTTGCACGCGACTGCCGGCGGAACCCGGCGTGACCGTCACGCCCCAGGATAGGATCTGGCAGGGTGCCTTTTCCCAGGCCGCCACGCGCTGGTGATCCGGCAGTTGGTGAAAGTAACCCGCCCAGGCGAGCAAAACGCCAATGGCCAGTGCACAGCCGCCCAGCAGGCTGCGGATGAGCCGGATTCTCCAGGGCGGCAGCGTGGAGGGCATGGCGAAACATGTCGCCTGGCTCGGCGAAGTGCAAGTGCCGGTCAGGGCGTGGATGTCAGCTCCACCCGCCGCAGTTTCAGCCAGCCGCCAGGTTCGGCTTGGCCGACCGGATCGAGGCGCAGGCGGACCAGGCCACCGCGGTACTCGGGATGATCGGCGAGCGACACCACCCAGCGCTGGAAGGCGCCATCGCCGCGAATCGGAAAGGTCAGGCTGCGCTCGCCGCTGAAGTCGCTTTCGCCGTGCGCCTGCCAGAACAGGGTTGCCTGCGTCTGCCGGGTCGAGAAGGCGGCCTCAATCACCAGGTGCGTGGCGTCCTCGGCGCGCCAGAAGGTGAGCGGACTGATGAGTTGGGGATCGTCGGCCTCGAAGTGCAGCTCCAGATGATTCTGAATCGGCCAGCCGGCATCGCCGAGGTGGCGGTGATGCCAGCCCTGGCGATCGCGGGCAAACTGCCACACCGGCAGCCCCTGCGGTCGGGCCTGCGCGGCGCGCTCGCGGATCGCCTGCAGCGAACCGAGCACGAGTTCGTAGCGGAACTCGTAGACGATGTTGGCATCGAGGATCTCCAGGCCCTGGCCGGCGAGGTAGCCGGTGCTGTTGCCCCGGGTGTCGTTCGGGCCGGGGCGACCCGCAAAGCCGCCGGTGAAATCGACGCGGCCGGGCGTGATCAGCCCGAGTCCCCAGTCGGCTTCATTGAGCAGGGCGGACCAGCCTTCGGTGCCGGTCCAGAACGACCAGGGATGACCGCCGCGCGCGGCCGGCACCGGAGTCGCCGGGGCGTTCGTGAAGGGGCGGTCGCCCTGATAGCTGACGACGCGGTGGAAGGCTGCGTTGGCATAGACGGCCGGCAGTTCCTGCAGGCGCGCCGGATAGAGGCTGCGATCCGTCCGCGCGTTGTTGAGGCGCGCCCGCGCCTTGACCACGGCGCCGTCGAGTTCAAGCCAGGACTCAAAAGTGCAATCGCCGGGGACCTGGTTGAGCGGCCACTGCAGGGGCTGGCAGACAAGGTGGAGGCGACGGCCGTCGTTCTCGTGCTGCAGGACCCGGCCGTGGTTGTCGAAATCGTCGCCGCTCTGGATGGGGTTCCAGCCGAGGTGCCGCCAGTGCTCGGCCGGCTTCTGGCCATTCGCCTCAAACGGTACTGGGCCGCCGTAGAAGGAGAGCTGGACCTGGCGACCGAGATCAAAGTTATTGATGACATTGGCGCCGTCGGCCTGCGCGGCGAGGAAGGTGATGGCACCGCCGCGGTCGAGATCGACCCCGAGCTGGATCTGCTCGTTCTCCAGCCAGCTCATCCGCTCGGCCTGGGCGCAGGGCAGGGCGGTCAGCAGAGCGAGGTGCAGGGCGGCGCGGAGGGACATGGCCAGGGCATCGTCGTTCTTGGGGCGCTGGGTGCAAGCCTGCAAATCCTCTGCTATCCCTGGAGTAGTCAGGGGGCGGCTTGCAAAAGTCGCGACTGGGTCGCATCATGAGACGTGCCAAGCTTCAGAAGCATCAAAATCGCGGTTGTCCTGTCGGGGGTATCCGTTCCGGTGGGTTGGTTGTGGGCGATCTTTTGTTTTCCAGCGTCTTGGTCTGATGGTCACGGCTACAATCAGCTGGGGTGTCTCATCATGCTCAGTGTCGCCCATCTGGTTGCCGGCTTTTTCATGCTCATTGCGGCCAGGGCTCAATGGATTTCGTTGATGCTCGGGATGACTTTGATG
>CANNUR010000264.1 GCA_947523045.1 uncultured Prosthecobacter sp. | reverse complement strand
AACACCACTGGATCGCCCAGGCACAACCCCTGCTTGCTGAACAGGAGACCGGCCACGGCCCGGTGCAACTGCGTTTCGAGGGCCTGCGCGCCGTTTTGTCCGGCCAAGTCCGCCATGCCAGTCAGCGCGCCGAACTGGAGCACCTGGTGCGCAATCATCTGCGTCTGCCCGGCGGCTGGTTTCCGGACTTCCGACCGGTGCTCGGCCTGCGCAACGAACTCACCGTCGTGCCCTACCCACCAGGCTGGCTCGCCCTCGCCGTCAGCGGTCGCCACGCCGAACTCGCCGGCCGACTCGGCACGGACATGGAGGCGCACGACGCCGCCCGCCTGCTGGCGGATCGCTGGCAGGCCGCCGGCGGCAGGTTGCAGGCCCGGGTCACGGCCGACCCGGTGCGCTTCGACGAGGCGCCCGACTTCGAGTCCACCCTCTCAGGCTTTCCCGCCCCACCCTCCAGCGACGGCCCCGACAGTGCCCAGATTCACTTGGCACGGGCAGGAGGCGGCTGGACCCGCCTGCCTCCAGATGCCACAGAGGACCACCTGCGCGAACAGGCCGCCAAGCTGGGGTTGGAGCCAGCCGACTGGGGGCGCGTGCGCAGCCTGCTCGAACGCGTGCGCCGCCTGCAGGAGTTGGAACGCGCCCGCCTTGCCGAAGCCCAGCGTCAGGCAGGCCTGCCGCCACCGCACCTGCTGCTGGCTGCGCGTGGTGACCGCCTGCTGGTACGCGGGGAAGTTGCCAGCCTCGGCCTCAAACGCGGACTGCTCAACGCCCTGATCGAAGCCCTGCCCGGCCACCGCGTGCTCGACGACCTGCGCGTCAATCCCGAGCGCCGCGCGGTGACGCCTTTCGAACCCGTGCCGGTCGCACAGCTGCCGCCGCCGGACCGCGAGGAAGACAGTCGCCTGCTGCTGGGCGTGCCCGGCACCGGCTGGCATGTCCTGCCGGCCCTTGCCGATGCGACGAGCCTCGAGGCTGCCTGGCGCAAGCCGCTGCCCGCCGACCTGCCCCCGGAACGACTCGCCGACGATGTTCGCATGGCGACCGACTGGCTGCGCGGCGATGCCCGCGGCATCCCCGATCTGCCAATACCGGCTCAGCCCAGCTTTCTCACCCTTGCCCTGCTGCCCGACAAGGTCATCCTCGCAGGCCAACTTGCCGAAGAACCCCATCACGCCCGCCTGCTCGACGTCGTTCGCCGCGCCTACGCTGGCCGTGCGGTTCTTCTCACCGAAGGCCTGCTCGCCCGAGGCAGCTGCACCCCCTCGGAGAGCATCGAGCAAACAGTCCTGAGCCTGCCTCCACTGCCGCGGGCTGGCGAACCAGCCAAGCTGGCCTTCGCAAGGCCTGGCAGCGTCTGGCAAACCCGGGCGGTGACCCCCGCCCTGCTTGCGCCGGGAGGGCTCGCCATGTCCGGCCTCTTGCCCGAGGGTTTCCCGGCGGCGATGGCAGAACTCAGCCTGGTTGAAGCCTTTGATCACCTGCGCGCCTTCGGCAAAGCCCCGGTGGCCAAGCCGGCCGCGCCGTCCGGCGACTGAACGCCGGCCTCGTGAAAAACGCCGGCGCAGCCACGAAAGTCTTGCACGCGGGGGGGCATCGGGCATAGGCATGCACCCGCATGTGGAATTTCTTGGTCCAGCACTGGCGCGATGGCGTGGAGATCGCCATCCTGGCGGTGCTTTGCTACCACGGCTACCTGTTCTTCAGGGCCACCCGCGGTGCTCGCATCCTCACCGGCCTGCTCATCCTGCTGCTCGGCCTGGCCATGACCGCCCAGATCATGGAATTGGAGGTCATCAAATGGCTGCTCCGGCACATCTCGGTCTTTCTCGCCATCGCCCTGGTCGTGCTGTTCCAGCCGGAACTGCGCCGCGTCCTTGCCGAACTCGGCAGCCGGCGGCTGTTCTCCTACAACCGCCCCGACCCGGAATCGCTCGACGTCCTGCTCGATGCCATGAAACAGCTGTCCGCCCGTCGCTGTGGCGCCCTCTTTGCCCTGCGCCGGGACATTGACCTGCGACCTTTTGCCGAGAGCGGCGTCGAACTCGACGCCCGACTGTCCGCCGAACTGATCACCACGGTCTTCCATCCCAAGACCACCCTTCACGACGGTGGCGCCATCATCGAACAGGGGCGGCTCAAGGCCGCCGGCTGCGTCTTTCCTGTCAGCCAGAAAGAGGTGCGCGATCGCGCCATCGGCCTGCGCCACCGCGCTGCCATGGGCATCACCGAGGAGACGGACGCCATCGCGCTGGTGGTCAGCGAGGAAACCGGTGCGCTGTCCATCTGCCGGCGTGGCCGTTTGGAGCACGACCTGGAACCCGCCGAGTTGCGCACCCGCCTCAACCAGTGGATCAGCGCCGAGGCCGGCGCGGCCGACGATGAACCCGAACCGGAGGAGCCGACCCGTGAACTGGGACCGATTTAAGCAGCTCTTCACCCACAACTGGCGCGAGAAACTCATCGCCATCCTGCTCGCCTTCCTGTTCTGGTTCATGATCCGGTCGCAGACGGATGCCGTGGCCCGCCCACTGCCGCCCCTGCCACCCCTGCGAGTGGAATGACTGACATTTCCCCGTGTTTTCAGGTTGACTCTCCCCCGCACGCCCGTATTTTCCACGCCCTTTTTCCAACTCCTTTTTCTTCCGAACCCTGTATGCCCGAAGTCCAAATCCGCAAAGGTGAGCCCGTGGACCGCGCCCTCAAGCGCCTGAAAACCAAGCTCGAGATGGAGGGCATTCTCGAAGAGATGCGCCGCCTCCGCTCGCACGAAACCGGCAAGGAGCGCACCAAGCGCAAGGCTCGCGCCGCCGCCAAGCGTGGCAAGATCCGTTTCCGCTTCAGCATGCCGAAGCCGGCCGCCGACGCCCCCGTCGCCGCCATCTGACTTCCCCGGCTCGTTGTGGGGATCCCCAACCCATCGAGGCTGCCCGTGCAAACGGGCAGCCTTTTGGTTTTTCCAGCTCAGGGGTTCTTCTCGACAAAGAGACGGATGCCGTCAGCGCCCATGCCTGTGCCATTGGCCAGTTCGTAACGACGCCAAAGTTCCGGCCCGACTCCGAGCCCGCTGGCCAAATCCTGCTCCGCCTCACGGTATCGGCCCTGGATGGCTCGCGCCTCCAACCCCTGGGCCACCCAACCGCTCACACGCTCATGCACCGCGGCCACCCGCGCCCGATAGGCACGCAAATGCCACTCAACATCACTGACAGCACCAAAGTGGCTCAGATATAAGGTGTGAAAACCGCCGGCAAGCAGGCGGTCGACCGTCCGCGTGTACTCCGGCGGATCGAACTGCGGCGGCGCCGAAGTGACCGACAGGTAGGGACTGCCCTCCAGGCGCACACCGGCCGCATCCCCGGTGAAACAGCACCCGGCGCAGGCGAAAGCATGGTGATGCCGGGCATGCCCCGGTGTGTCGAGGGCGGTGATCTCCAGGGCCCCCACCCGCACCGTCTCGCCATCCTCCAGGGCGATGACCCGCTCTTCCGGCGCCGGCACCATCTCGCCCCATAAACGGTCGGTTTCGGCACCATAGACCAGGCGCGCGCTGGCCAGCAGGCGGGCGGGGTCAACCAGGTGGCGACGGGCATTCGCGTGGCAGAATACGCGCGCACCGCGGGCAGCCCACCAACCAGCCGCGCCGGCGTGATCGAGGTGGATGTGGGTGACAAACACATCGCGGATGCGCGTCTCGTCAAACCCGCGGGCCCGGATCGCCGCCCGCAGCGCTGCCAAGGTTGAACCCGGCCCGGTTTCCACCAGTGCCAAGGCCCCGTCCGACTCGATCAGGTAGGCGGCGATCAGGCCGGGGGTTTCTTGAAAAAGCAGGTCGAGGGTGTGGACTCGCATGAGCGGCGCTGTTGCTGCCTTAAGTCCGGCCATGGCGCCGCGCAATCGGAAAGGCCTCCAGACCTCCCCTTGCACGCCCCGGCGTTTGCCCGTATGCTGGGATCTCCTAAACGACATGAATCAGCTCGAACAGCTCAAGCAGTACACGACCGTGGTGGCGGATACCGGCGATTTCGAGGCCATGGCGCTCTATGCGAAAGCCGGCCTGCCGCTCGACCCGCAGCAGATTTACGAGGCGGTCGAGCTGCGCAAGATCCACGAGATCAAGGCGGCCGAACTCGCCTGCACGAGGGCGACCGAGGAGAATTTCCAGGCGCTGCGCGAGATCCTGGCCCGCACCGAGGCGCGGCTCGCCGCCGGCGAGCCGATGCATCAGGAGGACAAGGATTTCCACCTGGAGGTGGTGCGCGCCACCAAGAACGACATCTTCTACCGGGTCTGCACGCTCTACTATGT
>CANNUR010000263.1 GCA_947523045.1 uncultured Prosthecobacter sp. | reverse complement strand
GGCCGTACCTGCGAGAACGCCAGCACCAGCGCCCGCCCGCCGAGCCGCCGCGCGCGCCGCAGCGCGCGCAGCGCCTGCGGCTTGGCGGTGCCGTTGCGCAGGCCGCAGGCGAGGGTGCCGAGGACGGCAGGGCAAGGCTGCCGATGGGCGGTGGCCCAAAGCCTGCGGGCGCTCCCTGCGGCGAAGCGCTGCCGGGAGCCGATGGCGCCGCCAGCTGCCCCGGCGCGGGCGGGCTCATCCAGGTCTTGGCGACGGGGGGCGGGGTGACAGCGGGCGACACCGTCACCGGCGCGGCCATCTCGTCAGCAGGCTCGGGCGTGACAGTGCTGGCAACCCCCGCCGGCTCGGGCTTGAGCGCCGCCCGCCAAAGGGCGCGCGCCAGCAGGCCGAGCTGGACCAGGGCCAGCAGGCACAGGAAGACGCCGGCCGTGGCAAAAACACGGCCCCGTTCAGCGCGAAGGATGGGCGTTGCTTGAGCCATGCCGATTGCCGCAGGAAAATCGTATGGTACGGTTTGCGCCCCCCAGTGTCAACGCTCCAGCCATCTTCCTTGGAAACGGTCGCCGAAAAAATCGGCGCCCGTCCGGACCCAGTTGGGCTGGTGCAACGCCTCTCTGGCGAACCCGGCCTGGTCTGGCTCGACAGCGCCCTGGCCGGGCCAGGGGCGCGTTCCTGGCTCGCCTGGCGACCGCAGACCGTGCTGCGCGGCCATCTGGACAGGGACTGGGCGCAGGTGGAGGCGGCTCTGGCCGCCGGTCGCGCGGGCGGTGGCAGCGGCGGTCTCTACGGCTGGGTGGGGTTCGACGGACATTTTGTTCTCGGGATTTATCCTCAGGCGCTCCTCTATGACCACGACCGTGGCCATTGGTTCGATCCCGACGATCTTTTGTCGCAGGTGCCCGCCCAACCCACCCCTTTGCCCCCCCCCTCACTGATTTTCACCCCGCAGGTGCCGCGCGAGGCCTTCGTCGACCAGGTGCGCCGCGCCCAGGCCTACATCGCCGCCGGTGACATCTATCAGGTGAACCTCTCGCACCCCTGGCAGGCCGACTGGCCGGCGGAGGCCGATGCGCTGGCGGCCTACCTGCGCCTGCGCGAGGTCTCCCCCGCCCCGCACGCGGCCTTTCTCGATCTCGACGGTACCCGCGTGCTGTCGGCCTCGCCCGAACTCTTCCTCGACCTGAACGACCGCGCCATCACCACCCGCCCGATCAAGGGCACGCGCCCGCGTTACCCTGCCGATCCGGAGCGTGATGCCCGCTCCAAGGCCGCCCTGCCCGCCTCGGAAAAGGAGCGCGCCGAACTGCTCATGATCACCGACCTGGAACGCAACGACCTCGGCCAGGTCTGCGAGTTCGGCAGCGTGCGCGTGCCCGAGCTGTGGAAGGTGGAAAGTTTCGCCCAGGTCTTCCATCTGGTGTCGACCGTCACCGGCACCCTGCGGCCCGGCCTCAGCCACGCCGCCGCCTTCCGCGCCTGCTTCCCCGGCGGCAGCATCACGGGCGCGCCGAAAAAACGCGCGCTGGAAATCATCCGCGAACTCGAACCCCACCCGCGCGGCCTGTACACCGGCGCCATCGGCGGCTTCGGTTTCAACGGCGAAAGCCGCTGGAACATCGCCATCCGCACCGCGGTGCAGCAGGGCGCGCGCCTCCACTTTCATGCCGGCTCGGGCATCGTCGCCGACAGCGATCCCGACCAGGAGTGGGAGGAAACCCAGCACAAGGCCGCCGGCCTGCTCGCCGCCTGGTGTTGACTCACTCCGCCGGCTCCGGCTTCACGCCCATCTCCTCGAGCACGGCATCCACCGAGGCGAGATGCTTGAAGGGCAGGCGCTTGCGCTGGTACTTGCGGAACAGCACGTCGCGCAAGGCCAGCCACAGCTCAACGTCGGGTTTCTCCACCAGCTCCCAGTCCTCGCTCTCCGGCAGCAGCACCCGGAAGGTCCACGCGCGTGAGTTCCAATAGCCGCGGACATAGCGCCGGCGGCCGTCCTCCAGGCGGTCATGCCATTCGTGGATCTGGTTTTTGGTCATTGAGTGCCGCCAGAATGCGGTAGAATCCGCCCCATGCAAGCCATCACCTCACCGCCGCCCGCCGCCGCCCTGCCCCGGCTGCTGCTCTACCTGCTCGCGGTCATGGTCGGCGGCGCCCTGCTCGCACCGGCGATTTTCCACCTCGGCAAGGGCTATGCCGCCTGGTTGCCCGGCTCCAGCCTGGCCGCGTTCGGCCCGGCCGACTGGCTCGCCGACACCGCCGCGCGCGCCCACTTCCCGCGCTACTTCAACCGGGCGGTGCTGGTCTGCGCCCTCGCTTTCATCGTGCCCCTGCTGCGCGCCCTGCAGGTCGACCGCGGCCTGCTGCCCGCCTGGAAACCCTGGGACAGCGGCCTGCGCCAGTGGGGCGCCGGCTTCGGCCTCGCCGCCGGCCTGCTGCTCGGGCTCGGCCTCGGCTTCGTCGGCCTCGGTTCACACTACCTGCGGGTCGAACCGCGCTGGACCGACCTCGGCGCCCCGATTGCCGCCGCGCTCGGCGCGGGTTTCGTCGAGGAAATCTTTTTCCGGGGCCTGCTGCTCGGCGTGCTGCTGCGCAGCCTGCGCCCCGGCCCGGCCGTGTTCTGGACCACCTTCATCTTCGCCCTCGTCCACTTTTTGAAACCGCCGCAGGGCTGGGAAATCGCCGATGCCGACGTCACCTGGGCCAGCGGCTTTGCCGTGCTCAGCCAGATCGGCCGCGGCTTTGGCGACACCGATTTCCTGCTCGCCGAATTCTCCACGCTGTTCGCCGTTGGCTGGGTGCTGGCGCGCGTGCGCCTGCACACCGGCACCCTCTGGGCCAGCGCCGGCCTGCACGGCGGCTGGGTGTTTGGTTTGAAGTACTTCAGCGGCCTGACCCGCAGCCGCGACGGCTGGCTGCCGTGGATCGGCGACAACCTGAAAATCGGCCTGCTGCCGCTGGTCACGGTTTTGTTCACCGGCTGGCTCGCCCAACGCTGCCTCAGCGCCGCCCGCCGCCCCTGAAAGCATTTGCGGTCCGGCCCCTCTGGGAGGATGGTGCTTGTTCCACCCCAGCACGCCGGAGTGGCGGAATTGGTAGACGCGCCAGACTTAGGATCTGGTTGGGCAACCAGTGCAGGTTCGAGTCCTGTCTCCGGCACATCAACGAGTTACGCAAGCAGCGCGGTGCTGCAGAAAAAGTCCGCTTGGCCACTTCTTGGCCACTTTTTCACCCCAAGTTGACCGGCTCCCGGGGGTGAAGGCGACCCGCTCCAGCCGGTGCTGCGGGTCTGGAATCCGGGGGCGCAGAGTCTGAATCGCCGCGCCTTACGCGCGCGGGCGCATAGCCCCGCGCCCTCTTTGGAGCCCCGGGTGAACGGTCTGCCGCCCCGCCTCGCCTCGCCTGCGCGCGCGCGTAAACTTCGCCGACAGAGAGGTAGCGAGGGACGCAGAAAGCGCCCACCACCACAAGCCCAACAGGGCTGGCGCAGCCGGTTCGTTCCGGGTTGCGTGGGGGGCGGTTCGGGCTTCTGTTTAGAGTTCCCTCTCATCCCCTCTGCCGATGCCCGACCCCAACCTTTCCTCCTTCATTTGGTCCGTCGCCGATCTGCTCCGCGGCGACTACAAGCAGTCGGAGTACGGCAAGGTCATCCTGCCCTTCACCGTGCTGCGCCGCCTCGACTGCCTGCTGGAGGCGAGCAAACCGGCAGTGCTGGCCGAGAAGGCCAAGCGCGAGGCGGCCGGGCTGAATCCCGAGCCCTTCCTGCTCAAGGTCTGCGGCCAGCTCTTCTACAACACCTCGCCGCTCGACCTGAAAAAGCTGATGGGCGACCAGGACCACATCGGCGAGAACCTGCGCGCCTACATCCAGGCCTTTTCGCCGGCGGTGCGGGACATCTTCGAGCGCTTCGAGTTCCACCTGCAGATCGACCGTCTCGCCAAGGCCGGCCTGCTCTACCTCGTCACCGAGAAGTTCGCCAACATCGACCTGCACCCGGAGGTGGTGAGCAATGCCCAGATGGGCGCGGTCTTCGAGGAGCTGATCCGCAAGTTTGCCGAACTCTCCAACGAAACCGCCGGCGAGCACTTCACCCCGCGCGAGGTCATCCGCCTGATGGTCAACCTGCTGTTCATCGAGGACGATGAAGCCCTGACCCAGCCGGGCGTGGTGCGCAGCCTCTACGACCCCACCGCCGGCACAGGCGGCATGCTCAGCGTCGCCGGCGAGCACCTGGCCGAGATCAACCCCAACGCCCGGCTGGTCATGTACGGCCAGGAGCTGAACCCCGAGTCCTACGCCATCTGCAAGGCGGACATGCTCATCAAGGGCCAGGAC
>CANNUR010000262.1 GCA_947523045.1 uncultured Prosthecobacter sp. | reverse complement strand
AGCAGGTGCTGGGCCGCAACGAGGTCATCCTGCGCTGGCTGGCGCACCGGGGCGGCGCGCGCGACTTCGCCGACCACTGCCGCCAGCATCCGGGCCAGCCTTTCCCGGTGGCCGTTGCCATCGGCGCCGATGTAACCACTGCTGTATTCATAGTCGCTCACCGGATTGTCCGGCGTGATCTGGGTACCGGCGGCCGTGATGTCGGCGAGCGGGATGGCGACGCCGCCATTGCCGCCGGCATAGGTCGGGATGCCTCGGCCACTCTCATACTGCGTGCGCGCGCTGCCGCCCAGCGGGATCAGCAGGTTGTTCGAGTCGTAGCCGCCATTGAGGAAGATGCAGACCAGTGCCTTGTAGTCGTCGCCCGCCCCCTGCGCGGCCGCCGTGCCCATGAGCTGCATGTGCGCCAGTGTGTTGACCGCACTGGTGATGCCGAGGCCGGCGCAGCCAGACTGGACCAGAAAGTCGCGCCGGTTCGGTTGGCTGCGATCCAAGGTCTTGCGAAGGAAGAGATTCATGGCGGTGCGGGAAAAATGGGTTCAGAGCCGACGGATCACTTGAGGGTGAAGGACTGCGGCGAGACGCTGACAAGGTAGGCGGCGATCTGCACGCGCCGGCGCGACTCGGTGAAGAACGAGCCGCTGGTGGTGCCGCGCGCAGTGCTGTAAGAGTTCAGGGTGCCGGCAACGATCGACTTGCGCGGATTGACGATGCCCTCGTCACTCAGGTCGGCCAGGGTCAGGCTCGGCCACTGAGCCTTGAGCTGTCCGCCACACCACATGAGGTCGAACTTGTCGACGACGGCGAGCACCGCGGCAAAGTGGGCGCTGATGTTGCCGGACACATCGGCAGCCTGGCCCCCATTGGCCTGGAAGACCGTCTGGTAACTGGTGATCTCGGGCCCATAATCGAAGATAATGTTGTCCTTCTGCATGTTGCTGGTGCTGCTCGGCAGGTCGCTGGCGTAGTAGCCCATCAGCTTGGCGTGGTTCGACATCGGTGCCGTGTGGCGTTTGGGAAACACCGTCACCGTGACCGGTGCCGTGGGCTGGCTGCTGAGTTGAACCGTGTAGCTGTCCAGGAAGGAAGTGTTGGGGGTCGTCGTGCCGGTGGAATTCTCGGTGACCGTGGTGTTGCCGCCCGACTCGGTGATGATGAGGCCGCCGGCAGAGGTCCCGTCATTGTCGATGACCGTGACCGACGCGTTGGCCGACGATGAGTATCCCCCTCCGGAGGAGGTCAGCGACAGGTTGAAGGTGGAGTTGCCATTGGCGGTGCCATCATCAACCGCCGTGACGGTGACCGTCTGCGGCATCTGCCAGTTGGCCGTCGTGAAGGTCAGGGTGGCGGGCGTGCGGGTGACGCGGGCATTGCTGCCAACCGTCACCGTGACAGTCCCGGTGGGCACGCGGTTCAAGCCGACGACAAAGGTGTCGGAGGCACCGCCCTCGGTGACCGTGGTGTTGGCCGCGGTTTCGCCGCCGGTGTGGCGCACGGTGATGCCGTTGCTTCCCGCCGAGTTGTTGTCGCCGACGAAGCTGATCACCTGGGGTGCGCCGATGCCGTTGTAGTTGGGATCTGAACTGTTGACGGCATGGCCGATGTAGCCCAGATGGACCAACTCGCTGCTGAAGGCGTCGTTGACCGCCGTGACCGTGACGGTCTGCGGCGTGTTCCAGTTGCCGTTGTCAAAGCTAAGCGTGGCGGGCGACAGGTTGAGCTGGGCGTTGCCGCGGTTGGTGATCGTCACGGCGGAAGACGGGGCGCTGCCGAGGCGGATGCTGTAGGTGTCGGAGAAGGTGGCAGGCGTCGTGTGTTCGGCCACCACGGTGATGCCATCGCTTTCCTCGACAATCACCGAGCCAACCGCGCCCTCGTTGTCGTTGATGTTCACCGTCACCGACGGCAGCGGCGGATTGTTGTAGGCGGCGTCCGCACTGGTGGACGTGTGGGAGATTTCGGTGGCATGAGGACCTTCGCGGAGCTGGTCGTCGACGGCGGCGACATGGACGGTCCTCGGTGTGTTCCAGTTCGTGCTATCGAAGGCCAGGCTGAGGCTGCTGGTGAAGCTGCCGTTGCTGGTGTTGGTGAGACCGACCTTGGCCTGCACCGCGGCATTGCTGGTGAGCTGAACCACGTCATCGACGCCCACACCAGGCTGCAGCACCATGCCATCGAGGTTCATCCAGGTGAAGGTCCACAGGCGGTTGATGCGGTTCACCAGGTTGGTCTCCGAGGTGATCTGCATCTCCGGCGCAAAGATGCCGGCCTCGGCCATCGGTCCGGGCACGGTGTAGTCGGGCAGGAACCAGTTGAAGACACTCGGCGCACGCAGCGGCGACTGGCCCAGCAGGGTCGTGTAATCACTGAAGCGGAAGCGGCTGGCGTTGGGCACATACTTGTCGACCTCGGTCTGGGTCAGCGTCTTGGAATAATTCGGCCAGCCGTTGAGGGTCTGGGCGTCGGTGTCGCTGAAACCGTGCTCAAAATCGCGCAGCGCGGTCAGCGGCATGCCGCTGCGCGCACGCGAGCCGCGCATGACCGACATGAAATGCACCAGCGGCTCCTTCATGCGGCCGTGCGAAATCGAGGTGTCGGCGAGCTCCAGGCTGCGCGCCTCATAGTCGAGCAGGATCGCCTTCAACACCTCGCCGAGGTTGCCGTTGGTACTGCGGTAGACCTCGCTGACACGGTAGAGATAACCCGCGCTCGGGTTCGAGGTGATGAAGCGCTGGATCAACCAGCGCGAGATGTTGACCGGGGTGTTCTGGTGGCCGTCGTAGGTGCCCGAGGCCGGATTACCGGCGAGCATGTTGTGAGCGAGCGTCAGGTCGGTCGCCGCCATGGTATTGGTGGTGATATCATTTGTAGTCCCCGTAGTTGGTAGAGTTTGGGATGGGATGACGGTTTGACCATGCTTGCCGTTCAGAAGGGTTTTCTGGCCGAAGTCGTGGTAAACCGTCGTGCCCGAGCGCCCCAGGACCTTCATCGGATAAATCCAGCCGGCCTGATACCAGCCCTCGCCTCCATTGTCTGTAAAGTTAGTGAACGTAGTACCATTACCACCTGTACCACCTGCCCCGCCCTGAATTTCGATGGCCGGCGACACGCGCGGGCTGGTGTTGGTGAGGGTCAGGCCGTTGAAGCGCTGCACGGCGGCCGTCCGATGCCTTGCCCCATGGCACAACCCGGTCATCACCCTTGCCAGTTCGGCGATGTCATCGTTGTCATAAGTCGGGATGGGCAGGCCGCCGGCGTCGAGCACCAGGCTGCCGTCCGGGTGGCGCAGGACCAGGCCGATCGAGAACAGCTGCATGATCTCGCGAGCGTAGTTCTCATCCGGGAAGATGGTGACACCGCCGGAGACGTACTGGGCGCGGTTGCGCAGGTGGCTGAGGTAGATGCCCATCATCGGGCTGTAGGTGACGTTCTCGAGGATCGTGCGGTACTTGCCAAAGGCGTTGTTGGCGAGCATGTCCCAGTAGTTGGCGGCGCCGTAGTGGCGGCTCTGGACGGTGGCATCGATCTCGGAGATGACGAGGATCTCGCTGAGCGCCTGGGCCATGCGCTGGCGCACCTGGGCCTTCGCCTGCATCGCCAGCGTCCACATCTCGCGCCGGCGGTTGTTGTGGAAGGGATGATTGTTGTTGAAGGTGCCGTTGGCGGTGCTGCTGATCGTGGTGACAAAGCCAAAACTGTCGCGCGAGGCGGTGTAGGATTCGCCGGCAAACTTCGGATCGTTGCCGGTCCACAGCGGCTTGTTGCCGCGCAGCACAAACTCCTCGTTGTCGGCGGCGATGACGAGCTGCATCAGGCTCGGATTGGGCAGGGCCATCTGGGTGTCGAGCCAGGCCTCGTAGCCATCCAGATAGGTGCCGCCATTGCCCACTGCCGTGTTCACCGCCGCCAGCACTTCATTGTACAATTCATCGGTACCGCCATAGGTGCACTGGTCGAGAAAACGCCAGATGTCGCGCTCCAGAGCGTCACCCGTGGGCTCGACCCAGGCACCACTGCCGAGGCTCGGTGAGCCGTGCTGGGCAGTGTTGTAGGTGAAGGTGGTGGAACCGACCGCCTTGTTGAAGTAGCCGCGAATTTCGCCGGTGGGGTTGTCGGCCGTGGTGATGCTGATGTAGAGCTGACCCTGGTGCAGGGCGGTCAGCATGGCCTGGTCGGTGAGCTTGACGCTGGCGGCGCGAATGTTCCAGCTGCGGCCCGAGACCTGGCCGAGTCCCACATTGATGATGTCGTCATTCTCCACCCGCAGGTAGGCGGTGTTCTGCGGCGAGGTCAGGTTGCTGAAGGTGAGGCTGATGCTGGCGCCGTCGTTATCGCCCTCGACCAGGGCCGTGGCGCGCGAGCTCTATCGGAGCGTCGCCGACCTGCCGATCATTTCGCCCCACAGCCAT
>CANNUR010000261.1 GCA_947523045.1 uncultured Prosthecobacter sp. | reverse complement strand
GTCCCTGAGCTCAAAGATCGCCTCGATCTCGACGGCGATGTTGCCGGGCAGGGAGCCCATGGCGACGGCGCTGCGCGCGCCGATGCCGTTTTCTTCACCCCAGACCTCGGCGAAGAGTTCGCTGCAGCCGTTGATGACCTTGGGGTGGTCGGGGAAGTCGGCGGTGCAGTTGACCATGCCGAGCAGTTTGATGACGCGGCCGACGTGGTCGAGGCTTCCGAGTTCACTTTTCAGGGTGGCGAGCATGGCCAGCCCAACCTGGCGGGCGGCGTCGCGGCCGGCCTGCAGATCGAGATCGGCACCGACCCGGCCGGTGAGGTAGTCGTCGGGACCGCGGTACGGGCCGTGGCCGGAGACGTAGGCGAGGTTGCCGGTGATGACGACCGGCTTGTAGATGCCGCCCTTGGGCGGCGCGGGTGGCAGGGTGAGACCGAGGGATTGCAGGCGGGCTTCAGGTGTCATGGCGTGCGAATCAGGCGCAGGGACTGGCCCCGCGTCAAGCCGTCAATCCGCGGTGCGGAAGCGCAAGGCGTAGAGGTCGGCCTCGCGCAGGACGAAGCGCAGGCGCACGGGCTGGCCGGCGAGCGCGGCCAGATCGGTCCCGGCACGCCAGCGAACTGGCAGTTCAATCGCGTCGCCGACGAGTTCCTCGCAATCGGCGAGGGCGAAGCCCGGCAGCGGCTTTCCCTTCACATCCTGGATCTCAACGCGCAGGCAGCCGGCGGCCGAAGTGCCGGCATTGAGCACCAGTTCCGTGCCGGTGAAACGCAGCGGTCGCGTGCGGCATTCGCCCTCGGTGGCGGCGGCGCGCAGGGAGACGAAGCCGTCGGTGCGCAGGGTGTGGCGGCGGCCGCTGCGGGCGTGGTAGATCGACATCTCGGCCGGGCCGGTAGGGACGATGTTGAGCGCGGCATAGTTGGCACGGCTGGCCCAGCGCTCGGGATCGAGCCCCGGACGCAGAAAGGCCTCGGTGAAGGGGCGGTCAAAGCGTGTTGAACCGGCCTGCGAGGTCATCAGCAGGATGTCGGTCGAGCCGAGCATCGAGTGCGCCTTGCCAGCGCCGAGGCGGCCGGCCATGTAGCGGGTGGGCAGGGCGATGTAGAGGTGCGGCGCGCGAAAGTAGGGATGCGTCTGGCTGGTGTAAAGATGCTCGCCGGGCAGATTGGCGTTCATCGTCACCGGCTGGCTCCAGATGCGAAAATCCGCCGAGGTCGCCCGGCTGATGCCGCGCAGCTCGCCCTTGCGGCCCGCTTCGCTGCCGGCAGCGGCACCCGCCTCAGCGCCGGCATGCGGCGCCCAGGTTCGGAAGTAGCAGACGTAGCAGCCCTCGGCCTCGGACCAGAAGGCGCTGTTCTGCGAGTCGAAGGCGTGTGACCAGGACGGATCGTAGGCGAGAATGGGTCCGCCCTCCAGCTTGCGCCAGCGCAGGCCGTCGGCGGAGACAAAGCCGTGCAGGCCGTCGGTGCGCACCTTGCGCTGGTGTCCCGGGTGGCCGGCGACGGCTTTGTAGCGCTCCTCCGGCGGCACACCGGGGCGGGTGTCGAGGAAGGGCGAAAAATTGTGGCTGAACGGCGGCTGGCCGGCAAGCACGACATTGTTGTCGCGGTGGCCGGCGACCTCGAACAGGCCGAGCTTGGGGAAGCTCCACTCCTGGCCGTCGCGGCTTTCGGCGTAGCAGGTGATCTCGCCGGGATGCCCGCTGGCCGTCTCGCCCCGGTAGGAGGGATCGGTGGCGCGGTACCAGGCGCGGAACAGGTCGCCGTCGCGGATCACCGTCGCGTAGGCCCCCACCAGCGGCGATTGCGCCAGCGGTTGTGGCACCGGCTCGTGCAGTCGCCATGCCAGGCCCGCAACTTCGGCCATGAGGCTGCGGTCGGCCAGCAGGTGCAGGCGATCGGCCAGATCGACGGGGGGCTCGGCGCGGGCGGGGTTGGTGGCGAGGGAGAGCCCCAGCAGCAGGGGCAGGGCGGTGCGTCGGCCGGTCGCGGCAAGGGTCATCATGCACCGTATCAAACGGCCATGCGGCCGCAGAGATTGCCGGCCGGACGCGGATCAGGCGTCGGCGAAGAGCTGGCGGTTTTTCCAGAAGTAGCTCAGGCCGGAGACGAGGGTGAGCGCGGTGGTGATCGTGATGATGGTGCCGCCGATCCAGTCGTGCAGGGGTGAGGGCGCGAAGGCCGGGCCGAGGAAGGCGAGCAGCGGTTCCTTGGAGGCGGCGGCGAGCAGGAAGTACAGCACGGTGAGGATCTGCCAGAGCATTTTGTGCTTGCCGAGCTTTTCCGCCGCCAGCACGGCGCCCTGGCTGGCGGCGATCTGGCGGATGCCGGTGACGAAGAACTCGCGGGCCAGGATGAGGATGGTGATCCAGGACGGGATGACGTGCTCGACCGAGAGCAGGATGAAGGCGGCGGCGATGAGGATCTTGTCGGCAAGCGGATCGAAGAGCTTGCCGAAGTTGGTCACCAGATTGCGCGCCCGGGCGATGGCGCCGTCGAGGTAGTCGGTGATGGAGGCGAGGGCGAAGACCAGCAGGGCGACCGAGTGGGCATTGGCCCAGGGCAGGTAGAAGCAGGCCACGAACAGGCCCGTGAGCGCAAGGCGGGCAACGGTCAGCTGGTTGGGCAGGTTCATGAGCAGACCCTTGTTAGCGAAGAAAGCCCCTGCCTGTCAACGAGCGCGTGCGTACAAGTCTGCTCAGAGCAGTTTCTGCAGTCGCTCCTTGAGTTCGCGGCGCGCGCGGTAGAGGCGCATTTCGACGACCTTCGGGGTTGTCTCCATGATTTCCGCGATCTCGGCGTGGGAGAGGCCCTCGTAGGTGGACAGAACGAGGGTCTCACGCTGCTCGGTGGGCAGTTGCAGGATGGCGGCGCGCACGGCTTCGGCACGCTCCTGGGTTTCCAGGCTTTCCGCCGGGCTCGGAGTTTCGCTGTGCGGAGCCGCCCGGTGCAGCTCCTCCGGCTCCATGAGGGTGAGCGGGTGGCGCTTTTGCCAGCGAGCTTGATTGCGCGCCAGGTTGCCGGCGATGGCGAACAGCCAGGTCGAGAATTTTTGCGCGGGCCGGTAGCGGTGCCGGTGCTTGTAGACGCGCACGAAGGTTTCCTGGACGAGGTCGCAGGCGCTGGCGTGGCTGCCGGTGAGACGTTCGAGGTAGGCGATCAGGCGCGGGGCCCAGCGGCGCATGAGGACGTTGAGGGCGGGATCATTGCCGCTCGCCAGAGCGGTCATGAGATGCCTGTCCTCGTCGTCCGGCGGCTCGGTCATTGGACGGGCCGGGAGGAGGCGCGCAGCTCCTGCAGCTCGCGCGGGTTGACCAGTTTGGGCAGGAGATCCTTGAGAAAGCGCTCGCCCTGGCCGGCTGGCATGAGCGCGGCGACGGCCTGCAGGTGCGCCACCATGGTGTCGAGGCAGGTTTCACAGAGGACCTTCTCCCTGGCGCGCGCTTCGGCGGCGGCACGCTGGCGCAGTCGCTCCATGTCGCGCGGACCGAGGTTGCGGGCGGCTCGTGGCAGCGCCGGCCGGTGGGCGCCAATCATCTGCGCGCACATGGCGTCGCAGCGGGCGAAGTATTCCTCGTGCAGGGAGGTGATCTTGGCAAAGGCCTCGTCAGGCACTTGGTACTCAGCCTTCAGCCAAGCCAGCCCCAGCACCTGCGGATCGGGCGGCGGCGGAGTCAGGCGCAGCACTGCCTCGTGAGCCGCCAGCACCAGTGCCGCGAATCCCAGGACAGCCAGACCGGCCTTGAGCGTGAGCGACATGGCAGGTCAGCGATGGGCGGCGAGATGGACGGAAGCGAAGGGGCTGACCGACTGAACATAGGCGTCGTGCGGACTGAGCACCGGCGGCTGCGGCTCCAGCAGCGCCCAGCCGACGCCGATCGCCACCGCCGCCGCCGCCGCCAGGCTCAGCGCCCGCGGCCGCAGCAGGGCGAGCAGCAGGCTGTCCCACCAGCCGGGGTCCGCCGCCCCGGCGGCGACGCTGGCCCAGACCTCGCGTTGGAGCGAGGTCGGCACGCCGCCGCGCGTCTGCCATTCCGACAGGAGCAGGTCGAGGGACTCGTCTGAATCGTGCATGGCAGGGCGCGGCGGTGAAGGGATGCTATCACATTAGCGGGCGGATGCCACCTGAAGACCGGTCTTCGAGGGGATCGGCGCGGCCGAGTGCTGGTAGCGGGTCGCCACGGCGGGCGTGGCGGCGGCCTGCGGGCGGGTCTGCTTGTAGGTCAGGCCGGTTTTGCTCTGGATCGGCATGGCCGAGTGGTAGTAGCGACGGCCGGTCGAGTCGGTGCCCATCGAGGAGCAGCTGACGTTGAAGGTCAGGCAGGTGAGGGCGAGCAGGGCGAGGGTGGGTTTCATCAGGTTGGGGACTGGATTCAGGTTTGGGGTTGGGTTGGCAGACCTTGCGGTCCGTTGCGGGGTGA
>CANNUR010000260.1 GCA_947523045.1 uncultured Prosthecobacter sp. | reverse complement strand
CTTGTTGCCGATGGGGCCCTTGGTGACCTGCACCATGATTTCGGAGCCGACCGGGTAGAGGGAGGGAATGTCCTTGGCCTCGATGCGCTTGCCCTTCTTCTTGCTGCCGCCGCGGTTGACCTCCTCCATGCCCTGGTTGGAGAGGGCTTCCGGGATGGCGTCCCAGAAGTGCAGGAAGGCGTTTTTGTCGAGGCCGATGTCGATGAACATGGCCTTCAGGCCCTGCTCGATGTTCTTGACGCGGCCCTTGTAGATGGAGCCGACGATGGTGCTCGTGCCGGTGCGCTCGATGGTGTACTCCTCAAGCACGCCATTGTCGAGCAGGGCGACCCGGTTCTCGAGCTTCTCGCAGTTGATGACCAGGCGGGTGCCCTGGCGGATGTCCTTTTTTCCGGTGATGAATTCCTTGATTCGCTGCACGATTCCAAGTGGCATAAGAGTGGGGTGGTTAGGGTGAAAGGGGGTTACTGACGGAAGAGTCGACGGAAGAAGCCGCCGGGTGCGGGGGCGGGTTCGGCGGGGGGAGGCGGCGGGCTCTGGCCCTGGCCGTTTTGAAACATTGGCGCGCGGCGCACAGGCACGGCCTTCGGCACGGTGCGGCTGTTGCGCACGCCGGCACTGCCGGCGCGGTCGGCCTCGCGACGGATGCTCGGGGCGCTGGCAGCGGCACGGCTGCGCGGCGCGGTGTCGGTTGCCTCGCGTTCGGGCTCGGTGCCGACGTCGCCGTCCTCCTCCTGGCCGAGGCCGGCGAGCAGCACGGGAGAATCCTCGTAGCTGACGACCTCGATCTTGTTGAAGTCGCCCTTGACCTCGGGGATCGGTTCAGGCTTGACCTGGTAGCCGTTGTCGAGGGCAAGCGCCTGCTCCAGTACGCGCTGGGCGACCGGGGCCGCACACAGGCCGCCGGACTTGCCCCCCTGAACGAGGATGCAGACGGCGAACTTGGCGTTCACGTAGGGGGCAAAGCTGATGAAGAGGGTGTGGTTGTCCTCGACGCGGACGTTCTTCTCGTTGCGCCGCCAGTTCTGCGCCGTGCCGGTTTTACCGGCCACCTCGACGCCGGAGATGCGGGCGCCGCGCGCGGTGCCGCCCTGGGCATTGACCACCTTCCACATGCCGTTGCGCACGGTTTCGAGATCCTTGTCGGAGAAGTGCTCCAGCAGGTCGGCACGCAGCTCCGGCTGTTTTTCCAGCACCAGCTGGTCGCCATCCATGACCTTCTTGAGCAGGTGCGGCTTGTAGGCTTTGCCGGCGGCGAGGGCGCCGGTGACGCTGGCCATTTGCAGGGGGGAGGCGAGCACGCTGCCCTGGCCGATCGAGACGTTGGCGGTGTGGCCATTGCTCCAGCGCTCGTTTGGGCTGGCCTGGCGCAGCCAGTCCGGGTTGGGCAGGATGCCGGGGTCGTCCTCCTCAAGTTCGATGCCGGTGCGCTGGCCGAGGCCGAGCATGGCGCCGACCCGGGTGATGCTGTCGACCCCGGCGGTGTTGCCATACTGATAAAAGTAGCAGTTGCAGGAGCGCATGAGGGCGTCGCTGAGGTCCAGTGAACCATGCGAGCCGCCGCTCTGCCGCTTGATCCAGCACTGCATCGCCTTGCTGCCGTAGGTGACGCTGCCGGAGCAGTTGTAGCGGTGGTTCTGAATGCCGGCAATGCAGCCGGCGAGGGCGATGGGAACCTTGTAGGTTGAGCCGGGTACAAAACTGCGGATCGAGCGGTTGAGCAGGGGCACCGTGCGGTTGCCCAGCAGCTCATCCCAGTCGGACTGCTTGATGCTGGGGATGAAGCGGTTCGGGTCGTAGTTGGGCACCGAGGCCATGGCCAGGACCTCGCCGCTCTGCGGCTGGATCACGACGACCGAGCCGCGGCCGATCTTGCCGTCGAGCAGGGCGCGTTCGGCGATGAACTGGATGCGGGCGTCGAGGGTCAGGTAGACGTCATCCCCCTTGCGCGGCTCCTCGTAGCTGACCTCGCCGACCGGCCGGCCGCGCTCGTTGAGTTGCATGGTGCGCACGCCCGGCTTGCCGCGCAGGTGGCTGTCGAAACTCTTCTCGACGCCGGCGCCACCGAACTCATCGGGCATGTAGTAGTCCCAACCCTTGCGCTCCTCGACCGAGACACGCTGGTCGTCGGGCATGCGCACGTAGCCGAGCAGGTGGCAGGCGAGGGCGCCGTAGGGGTAGATGCGAGTGCCGCGCGCGGCGACGGTGACACCCGGCAGGCCGAGGTTGTGCTCGGCGAACTGGCTGAACTCGGCGAAGCTGAGATTGTCGCGGTACACCCAGGGAATGGCGCCGCCAAAGCTGCGGTAGTGAACGCGCAGGGAGTCGGAGTTGTAGGGCGTGGCCAGGCCCATCTCATTGAGGCGGGTGATGATGAGTTCCTGGAACATCGTCACAATGTCCGGCTCCAGGCGACGGCGGGGCAGGCCGCGGTCGAGGAATTCGAAGGCGACCGTCGGCACATCCATCTTCTTGATGCGGCATTGGCGCGCGTACTCGTCGTAGACTTCGCGCAGGTTGACCTGCACCTCAAAGCTGGCCTTGTTGCTGGCGAGCACAAGGCCGTTGCGATCCTTGATCTCGCCGCGCACGCCGGGGATGCGTGCGCGTTGCAGTCGCGCCTCGGGTACCTTGACGACGAATTCCGCATGGCGGTCGATCTGCAGCGACCAGAGCCGGTACACAAGCAGCGCGAACCCGCACAGCATGGCGAGGGTAAGCAGGTGCAGGCGGAAGCGGTATTTAACGACCATCGAAGGAGAGTCTGAGGCCCTCGTACCTGATCTCGTAGCGGGACAGGCCGGCGAGCATGTAGAGGAGCAGGAAGAGCAGGGGGGCGGCGAGCATGGCGAGCAGGGCCGCGGTGACGATTTTGGTCCAGATGACGGGCGGGAAGTAGAAGCTGCCGCGGCCGAGGGTGAGGACGAGGTATTCAGCGAGCAGCCAGAGTGAGGTGGTGAAGCCAACCATCACCACCGGCCACTCGAGGCGGCCGCGCTTGAACAGAGGGCGCACGCCCTGCAGGAACATGCCGAGCACGCCGAACAAAAAGAAGGAAATGCCGAGGCCGAAGCCGGTGGCGGAGAGTTCGTCGGTGCCGGTCATCAGCGATTGCGCGGCTCGGCTGGCGGCGCCGACCGGCATGTGGCGTGCGTCCCAGAGGGTGCCGGTGACGAAGGCCAGCAGGATCATCACCGGGAAGGGCACGGCGACCGAGGCGGCGAAGAAAAAGACCGGCGGCAGAAACAGGGTCGCGTAATGCGCCATTGGAATGCCCGGTATGAACTCCTGCACCACGAAGGTGGCGAGCAGCAGCAGGAAGGTGACGGGATAAAAGATCATGGCCTTCCTACGGCTCGATTTCGGGCTGCATTTCCACCACGAAGACATGCTCCAGCGTCGAGAAGTCGGCGGCCGGCTCGACAACGGCGACGCCGAACAGCTCGCGGTTCTCGAATCGCTTGACTCGGCCGATCAGCAGGCCGGGGGGGAAGACGCCGCCCTCGCCGGTGGACAGGACATTGGCACCGGGGGTGATGAGGGCGTTCTTGCTGAGAAACTGCAGGCGCAGGTCGGGGCGCAGGTCGAAGCCGCCGCGTTCGCCGGCGACGATGCCCTGCTCGAGGGTGCCGTCAACACGCGCGGAAACGCGGCAGGTCTCGTCGGTGAGCAGGATGACCTCGGCAAGATGCGGGGCGAGTTTGCCGGTTTTGCCGATCAGGCCCGAGGCGCTGATCACGGGACTGTCGGTGGCGAGGCCGTCGAGTGAGCCCTTGTCGATGATCATTGTGTTCCACCAGGTGCTGGAGACGCGCTTGACGACGCGTGCGGCGGTCATCTTGAAGGGGCTGCTCTGCTTGAAGCCGATGAGGCCGCGCAGCTTGTTCGATTCTTCCTGAAGCTGGGCATACTTCTGCGAGACGATGCGCAGTCGCTCCACTTCCAGCAGCAGCCGTTCGTTCTCGCGCTTGAGTTCGCGCGGATCACCGACCGGGGTGGCGATCTCGGAGAGGCCGTCCTCGACTGCACCACTGGCATGGATGAAGGGCGACAGCACCGCCATGACTCGATCCTGAATGCGGCGGGTCACCGGCGTGTCCAGTGTGAACATCGCGAAGACGCCCGCGAAAAACAGGAACAGCGCCAGTAGGTTCAGTTTGTTCATGGCAGGTTGCCGGATGGGCGGCGGGCCGCGCGGGGCATGGAAGCGCTGCGAGGGCGCCAGCCGAGCCTCAGACCTCCGTCGTGCTCACCTTGCGCAGGAACTCGAGCTCGCTGAGCACGCGTCCGGTGCCCTCGCCAACGGCGCTGAGCGGATCCTCGGCAACGTGGACCGGCAGGGCGGTCTCCTCCTGCAGCAGCTTGTCGAGCCCGCGCAGCAGGGCGCCGCCACCGGCGAGCATGATGCCGCGGTCGACCAGGTCGGCGG
>CANNUR010000259.1 GCA_947523045.1 uncultured Prosthecobacter sp. | reverse complement strand
AGCTTGAACAGCTCGGGGCCGTTGGCGCCGAGGGTGGTGACGGTGAAATCAGGGGCGGAAGATCCGACGGTGAGGGCCATGGGGAGGGGTGGGTTGAAGGTGGTTCTGGACAAGCGCGCCAGGGCGGCGCACGGCCGCATCAAAGGGCGGGCGGCGCCCCGGGTCAAGGTCAGGCTTCGCCGGCGAGGCGTCGGAACAGCTTTTCCAGGCTGTCGGGATGGCGGCAGGCGAGCGCGGCTTCGGCGAGCATGCGGGCAACCTCGAGGCGCGAGACCTTGACGCCACGCTGCAGCTCCTCCCAGGGGGCGGCGCGCAGCAGGGCGAGGGTGCGCGCGGCGAGCAGCAGGGGCAGGGCGGTGGCGTAGCGCAGTTTACTGTCGGCGACATGGCGGACGTAATGCAGTCCGGCGTCGAGGTGGAGTCGGCAGGCGGCGGCCCAGTGCCGCCAAGCGGTCTGCAGGGCGGCGGTGTCGAGCTGACCTTCGCTGATGGTGCCGGGCAGGTAGCCGCGGCCGTCGCGCAGGTCTTCGCCGATGTCGCGCAGGATGTTGACGAGTTGCAGGCCGCGACCGAAGTCGGCCCCCCAGAGTTTCATCTGTTCGAGCGAGACGGTGGGATCGAGGGCGCCGGGTTTTTCGGTGGCGCAGAGGCCGGTCCAGAATTCGCCGACGCAGCCAGCTACCCGCCAGGTGTAGTCATCGAGCTCAACGTCGCTGGCGAGGCAGCGCAGGCGGCCATCGCCGGGGAAGCGTTCCAGGTCGAGCTTTTGGCCTTCGATGATGTGCTGAAGGACTTCGCGGATGGCGCGCAGGGGGACTTCGCGCAGGGTCGCCAGCCAGGCGAGGCCGTCGCTGAAGTGCTCGATGAGGCGGCGTTCGGCGGCATCGGTCTGATGCGGCAGAAAGGTGTCGCGGACCCGCCGCGCCAGACCGGGGGTGGGCAGCCCCTTGATGGCTTGATCGAACTGGCAGAGACAGTCAAGGCGCGGGTCGACCGGTACCGCGGCGGTGTCGGCGATTGTGTCGGCCGTGCGGGCGAGCAGGTAGGCGAGTGAGATGGGTTCGCGCAGCTCGCCAGGCAGGGCCTTGAGGGTGAGGTAGAAGGAACGGGAGACGGAGGCGAGCAACTGGCCGCCGAGCTCGCGTTCGTGGCGGGATTCGTCAGACATGGAGGACGATCTTGCCGAAGTGGGTGCCGCTGGCCAGGCGTTGGAAGGCGGCCGGTGCTTCGTCGAAGGCGAATTCGGAGTCGATGACGGGGCGCAGGCCGGCGGTTCCGATGATGGTGTTCATCTGTGCGAACATGGCGCGCGAGCCGACGTAGATGCCGTCGAGGCGGATGCCCTTGCGCAGCAGGCCGACGGTGCGGACTTCTCCGGCGGTGCCGGTGAGCACGCCGATGAGGGCGATGTGGCCGCCGAAGCGGACAGCATTGATGGAGCGGTTGAGGGTCTCAGGGCCGCCGATTTCGATGACTTTGTCGACGCCACGACCGCTAGTTTGGGCGAGCGCCCAGGCATCCCAGGCGGGGTCTTCTTTGTAATTGTGCACCGCCTCGGCACCGAGCGCGCGCAGGCGTTCGGCCTTGGCGGCGCTGCTGGTGATGGCCAGCACGCGGGCGCCGGCGAGGCGGGCGAACTGCAGGGCAAAGACCGAGACCCCGCCGCTGCCGAGGATGAGCACCGTTTCACCCGCCTGCAATCCGCCGCGCACGTGCAGGGCATCCCAGGCGGTGACCGCGGCACACGGCAGGGTGGCCGCCTCGGCGAAGGACAGATGCGCCGGGATCGGCAGCAGACTGGATGCTGGCAGGCAGGCCTGCTCGCGCAGCAGGCCGTCGACGGCGCCGCCGAGGGCACCGGCGGCGTGTTCCTGGGTGAAACCGCCGTCGAGCCAGCCCGGCATGAAGGGCACAACGACGCGGTCCCCTGCCCGCCAGTCGGTCACGCCCGGCCCCACCTCCAGCACCTCGCCGGCGCCGTCCGAGCACGGGATGCGCGGCACGGGACCGGTGATGCCATGCAGGCCGGCGACGTTCATCCAGTCGCGGTAATTGAGGGAGACTGCGCGCAGGCGCAGGCGCACTTCGCCGGGGCCGGGCCGGGGTTCGGGAAGATCGACGCAGCGCAGGCTGTCGAGGCCGTTGGTGCCGGTGATTTGAAAGGTTTTCACGTGGCGAGCATGACGCACTTCGGCCACAGCGGCAAGCCTGCAGCCTACTGGCCGCCATTCTTTGCACAGAAAGCCTTTACTCGCAGGCTAGGCCCGCTTCATTGCCCGTTCCTATGAAGAAAATCGGCATTGGTATCATCGGCGGCGGCCTCATGGGCCGGGAAATGGCTAGCGCGTTCGGGCGCTGGTGTGCGCTCACGGACGTCAGCGTACAGCCGGAGCTGGTCGCCGTGGCCGACTTGGTCGAACCCGTGCGCGAGTGGTTCCGCCAGATCCCGTCCTGCACCCAGCTCACCGCCGATTACCATGAGCTGCTGAAGAACCCGGCTGTCGATGTGGTGTACGTGGCCGTGCCGCACAACCTGCACGAGAAGATCTACACGGACGTGCTGGAAGCCGGCAAGGATCTGTTTGCTGAAAAACCCTTCGGCATGGACCTCGAGGCTTCACGACGCATTCTCGACGCCTGCCGCCGCACCGGCCGCTTCGTCCGCTGCTCCTCGGAATTCCCCTTCTTCCCCGGCGCCCAGCGCGCCCTCGCCGCCGCAACCTCCGGCAAGCTCGGCCGCGTGCTCGAGGTCGTTTCCGGCTTCCATCACAGCAGCGATCTCGACGCCAGCAAGCCGGCCAACTGGAAGCGCTTCTCCCGCACCTGCGGCGAGATCGGCGTGCTCGGCGATCTCGGCATGCATGCCTGCCACATCCCGCTGCGCCTCGGCTGGCGCCCGACCCACCTGTTTGCCCAGCTGCAGAAGGGCTACCCTGAGCGACCCGATGGCAAGGGCGGCATGACCGCCTGCGACACCTGGGACAACGCCCAGCTGCACTGCTGGACCACGATCAACGGCCAGGAAACGCCGCTGCGCCTGGAGATGAAGCGCCTCGCCCCTGGCGAGACCAACACCTGGTTCCTGGAAATCCTCGGTACCGAGGGCGGTGTCCGTTACTCAACGAAGGAGCCGAAGACCCTCTGGCTGTTCGAGGGCGGCAAGGAGCAGTATTGGAAAAAGACCGACCTCGGTTTCGGCATGCCCTTCAAGGCGGTCACCGGCGGCATCTTCGAACCCGGCTTCCCCGATGTCATTCAGCAGATGTGGGCCGCCTTCCTCATGGAGCGCGAAGGCCTGCTCGAGGGTCGCTTCGGCTGCGCCACCCCCGAGGAAGCTGTGGCCACTCAGGAAATCTTCGCCGCCGCCCTGGCCAGCCAGGCCAGCCGCAGCGTCGTGGCGGTCTGAGTCCACCCCAAGCCCGTTCACGAACCCCCGTGAGGAAGCTCACGGGGTTTTTATTGGGGCGTTGCAAACCGAGCTCGCGCAGCCAAATGTATCGTTATATGCGTTACATTAGGCACTGGGGATGTTGGACGGTCTGATGGGCCGAAAGGATGAGGCGGCGACCTCAGCTCGATAGGCAGAGGCTGAATGAGGGGCAAAGCAGGAATTTGACCTCCCGCAGAAAATTTGAGATTCAGTTTATAAGTAACGTTTTTTAAGTTACTTATTGACGGATTTTTATTTTACGTTTTTGCCGTGTTTTTACACTTGGGGCATTGTTTTTATTTAGTTTACTTCTTTGTTCATTTGATATTCTAGAGGCGCATTTTGGAACCGGACTTTCGCGCACAGGGCTGGAGATCCGATTCCCTGAATGGACGGGATTGACCGGATGGACGGCAGCCAGAGGTAGTTCGGGTGAAACTGCAACCCATCCTGCAGGGGTCACGTATTTACGGTTGGAAGGAGTTTATCATCATGAAAACATCCGCACTGCTCTCACTGGCTCTTCTCCTCGGCATCGCTCCCACTCAAGCCGCAAGCCGGGAGGACCAACAAGTCGATCAAGCCACAGCCATTCTCCAGCGCTTCAAGGCCATGCCTGAGCATGAGATCCCCCGCCACGTGTTGCGCGACGCCAAGGGGTTGGCCATTCTGACAGTCGCCAAGGGCGGCTTCATTTGGTCGGGCAAGATCGGCCAGGGCGTTGTGGTGTCCCGCAACCGCAATGGCTGGTCAGGTCCAGCCTTCATCCGTACGGGCGGCGTCGGCTTCGGAGCCCAAATCGGCGCCAATGTCACGGAGTTCGTGCTGGTCCTGAACACCCCCGAAGCCGTGCAGGCCTTTGCCCGCGAGGCAAACGTCAAGCTCGGCGGTGAGTTGAGCGTCGCCGCCGGTCCGGTCGGCCGCAGCGCCGAAGCCGGGGTAACACCGACCGCGGCCGTCTATGCCTACAGCCGCAGCCAGGGCCTGTTCGCCGGGGTGTCACTGGAAGGC
>CANNUR010000258.1 GCA_947523045.1 uncultured Prosthecobacter sp. | reverse complement strand
CACTTGGGCTGCTCGACGCCGGGGCCGCTCAGGTTCTCGATGAAGGCCACGTACCCGGCGGTGTTGCCGCACAGGATGTCGGTGTCGCCATCGCCATCCCAATCGAAACCGACCGGCGTGGCCAGGGCGCCAAACTTCACCAGGTGCGCCTCCTGCTGGAAGTAGCGCGGGTCGCGGAACACCGGCACGCCGTTGTCGCGCTTGCCGGTGTTTTCGAGGAAGGCGACGCGACCGTCCTCGTCGCCGACAATGAGGTCGATGTCGCCGTCCTTGTCCCAGTCGATCGCCGTCGGCGTGATCATCTCCAGATCCATGACCAGGAATTGCCCGGCCTCGTTCTTGACCCGCTTCATGAGGGCGTACTTCGGCTTCTGGCGCGTGCCGGTGTTCTCAAAGTAGGTGAAGCCGTCGAGGAACTCGCCGCAGAGCAGGTCGAGATCGCCGTCGCCATCAAAATCGGCGAAATTTGGGCAGGGCCAGCCATAGGTCTCCACCGGGCGATCACCGCCGGCCAGGACCTTTTCCGGTTTGGCGTAGACGGGCTTGGCGTCGCTGCCGGTGTTGCGCAGCACGTAGACGTAGCCGCGCAGGGGACCGTGCATCCAGCGGCCATTGGCGTCGTAGGCGTTGTCCCAGCCGTACTCGGTCCAGTCGCCAACCCCGACGACCAAATCCTGCACGCCGTCGCCGTCATAATCGACCTGGTGCCACATGTTGGCGCGCACCTTGTTGGGATGGATGTTGGTCTTCAGGCCGAGCTTGACCTCCTGATCGATGCCCGTCTTGAGGAAATCGGGGTGAATGGCATTCGGGGTCAGCACGACCGGTTTGCCGTCGACGTAGCTGACGCGAACATTGTGCATGCCCTTGCTGATGCGGACCCCGGGTTTGAACACCGGCAGCGGGTTTTTCGCGGTATCTCCGCTGGCGTTCTCAAAAAAGTAGGTGCCGTTGTAGGGCTTGTCCGGGCAGTTGACGACCAGATCGAGGTCGCCATCGCCATCGAAATCCATCGGCAGCGGCCAGGCCCAGAGGCCGACGCCGAGGTCAACGGTGAGTCCTGGATGGTTGTATTTCAACGGCTCCAAGGTGGCTTCAGCGGCCGCGGCGGAGGCGCCCAGGCAGGCAAACAGGGGGGTGAGGCAGGTCCGGAGCAGGTTCATGGCGGTGGTTGGAACACGCAGCATGGCGCACGCTGGCCAGGGTGCAAATCCGCGGCGCTGCCGATTCTTGGCGGAGGGTTGACGATGCTTGACTTGGCCAACGAGGGACTGGAGGGAAACTGTGCCAATCTTGTGTCATTTGCAGGCAGCAGTTGATTTTTTTCGATTTTGCAGTCTTGTGGCCAGCCTTCCTGCTCCCACAGACCCTCAGTTGACCGCTTCTTTGTGACCCGTACCGCCTACAAACCGACCCCCGGTGCCATTCTCTTTTTCGGCATTCACGTTCTCGCGATCCTCGCCTTTTTCGTCAAACCCGACCCGCTTTCGTTGGTGCTCTGCGCCGGGCTGTTTCTGGTGAGAAAATTCGGCATCACCGGTGGTTACCACCGTTACTTCTCGCATCGCTCCTTCAAAACCTCGCGCTGGTTCCAGTTCGTGCTCGCTTGGCTGGGCGGCATGGCGGCCCAGAAGGGCGCGCTCTGGTGGGCGGCCCACCACCGCCACCACCACCAGCACTCCGATCAGCCCGGCGACATCCATTCGGTCAAGCAGCAGGGCTTCTACTGGGCCCATGTCGGCTGGATCCTGGCACCGGACTACGAGGACTATGACGCCAAGCGCGTCAAGGACCTGACCAAGTACCCCGAGCTGGTCTGGATCAACAAGTACCACTTCGTGCCGCCCGTGGTGCTGGCGCTCACCTGCTACCTGGTGGCCGGCCTGCCAGGCTTCCTCTGGGGCTTCTGCCTGAGCACGGTCATCCTCTACCACACGACCTTCGCCATCAATTCCTTCTGCCACCTGCTCGGCAACCGCCGCTACGAGACCGGCGAGTCCAGCCGCAACTCCTTCATCCTCGCCATCCTCACCCTCGGCGAGGGCTGGCACAACAACCACCACTACTACCCGCACTGCGCACGTCAGGGCTTCTTCTGGTGGGAGATCGACCCCACCTACTACGTGCTGCGTCTGCTCAAGCTGGTCGGCATCGTCCACGCCATCAAGGAGCCCACGAAAAAGGTGCTCGACGGCAAGGAAGCCACCGCCGCACTCGGCTGAGCCCGGATTGGCGACTCAACGACGCGGCCCGCGCAACGCCACCGGCGTGCCGCGGAAGCCGCGCGGGATCACCGGCCATTCAGCGGTGAGGAAGTAGGCGTAGGTACCCTTCGGGAACTCCGGCGTCACGCAGAAGCGGCCATTGCACTCGTCGAGGTCGCCGCTGCCCGGCACATGGACGTAGTCCTGGATGAAGGCGCCGTCGTGGCGACCGCCCGGCCCTTGCGGCGGCGACGGCCGTTCGCCCGGCTTGAGTTCGTAGCTGCTGCGCATCGTTTTCATCCCGGAAGCCGGGTCCTGCGGATCCTTGTAGCCGCGCAGGGCATAGATGGGAAAACCGTCGGCCGCCCAGCCGACCAGCGGCGAATGCTGATCCGGCGCCAGCCCAAGCTGGTCGAGCAGCAGAGTCGGCAGGCCATGGTAATGGTACACCCCGCCCGGCTGGACATGGGCGTGGCTGGCATCCAGCCCAAGCGGCACGGCACCGCCGAGCGCTTCGTAATTCCAGTCGAGCGAGCGGTCGCCACGCCAGAACTCGGCCGTGCCGGGATCGAAGAGGACGCCGTTCAAGGCGATGCCAAAGGGCAGATTCGGCGGCCCGCGCTCGCCCTCCCCGGCAGGCCGGTGCAGCCAGGTGACCTGCGCCGCCGGCCGCGGATTCGCCGGCAGCCGGAAGTCATACTGCTGCGCCTCGATCGCATGCGGATTGCCGCGGTTCGGGAACCGACCGACCGCGTGCTCCGGCAGGGCGTTGGCGCGCACCTCCAAATCAACACCTCTGCGGTCGATGCGGACTTCGTTGGAACCCGGCGGCTTCTGCGTCGCCGGCACCAGTTCAAGCGCTTGGGCTTCATTTGCTCGATGCTGACGCATCGGAGGGCCGCCGCGCCCGCCTGGTCCTCCCGGGGGCGGACCTCCAGGCCCCCGCGGCGGCGGACCACCGGGCAACTGGGCGTTGACCACCAGGGCGATGAGACAGGCCACGAGAGCGTAGGTGCGCGCGTTCATGCCCCCAGTCTGTGACAGACAAGCTTGAGCCAAGATGAAGCCCGGCGGCTTTTTTTGACCTCCGGGATCAAGGCGCGAAGACTGGCGCCAGCAGCGGCCGCAGCAGGCGGGCACCGGCTTCCGTGAGGTGATCGCCATCGGCATACAACGCCTCGTCCCTGACGGCGAGACGCGCCCGGCCGTCGCCATCAAACAGCAGGCTCGCCGGATCGAGCAGGCGGGCACCCGCGGCCTCGAGTTCGGCACGCAGCGCCTCCATCACGGCGTTGCGCTCACGATGTTCCGCCGGCGTGACCGCCAATTCGCGCGGGTCGCGAAACAGACCGGGTCGCAGGGCATGGTAGGCGAGCGCCCGCGGCGGTGCGAAATCCTGCACCGGCACATCGAGCACAATCCAGACGCGCGTGCCGGCCTCGCGCAAGCGGCGCACGGTGTCGGTCAGCGCACGACCGAAGGCTTCCGTCTCACGTCCATGGCATTTGCTCCAGTAGGCGGCGAGCACGGTGTCGGGCACTCGCTCGCGGCGCACGGTCTCGATCACCGCCTCTGCCCAGGTACGGCTGGTTGAGGCATCCAACCCATGCCGGCTGCGCCGATGAAACCCGAGCACGGGCGCCGTGGCCGAGTGCGCAACCAGCAGGCCCGCCGCCCCAGCCTCTTCACACGCGTCCGCCAGCACCGGCACCAGGCTCTTGGCATGGCTGTCGCCCCAAAGCAATACCCGCGCCGGCGCGTCGGGCAACGCCAAACCAAAGCGCGGTGGACGTCCGGCCAGCACCGCCTCCGCGGCATCCGGCCAAGCGGCGGCGGCCGCCGTGGCCGAGGCCAGTCGCACCGCATGGGCCGGCAGACGCTCCGGCAAGCCCTGGCGTGCGTTCAGCCAGGCGCCGATCGCCAACAGCAGGACCAGAACAAGACCAGAGGCTGAAAACAGCGCCGTCCGGCTTTTCAATATCACCCGCGCCCGCACGGGGTTTTCAACCCAGCGCCAGGACAGCACGGCCAAACCCCAGGCCGCCAGCACCAGGCCGACGCGCACCGCGCGCGAATCCGCATCGACCAGAACGGGACTGAGGGCCGCCGCGAGGGCAAGCAGCGGCCAGTGCCAAAGGTAGAACGAGTAGGAAATGCGGCCGAAATGCAGCAGCGGTCGCGACTCCAGCAGACGGGCCGCCGGGCCACCACGACCGGCCCAGATCAGGGCGTCCGCGCCGAGGCAGGGAGGCAGGGCGGCGAGAC
>CANNUR010000257.1 GCA_947523045.1 uncultured Prosthecobacter sp. | reverse complement strand
GCATGTCAATCATTGTGCTGGGCTGGCACGACAAGGCATAGCGTACGATTTTTTCCGTTTCGTGAGCTGACCCCAGGACGTACGATCACCCCCGAGGCACGGGGCCAGGCCGCCCGAACCCCGAAAAACGCCTCTATGGGCCCTCCTATGCGGCCGGAATCCGCCGACCAGGTGCGCGGCGGCCGACCTGGCCGCGCCGGCGCGTAGTATTTTCGCTGTAGGATTGTAAATTGTAGTATGTAGTAGTATCATACAACATATTACAACGCTACAAGGAGCTACAAATGGCCGTCACCAAAGAGCAAATCCTCGCTGCCGCTGACCAGATCGCCGCCGCCGGTGAGCGGCCCACGCTTGAGGCCGTGCGCCAGATCGTCGGCGGCAGCTACACCACGATTTCGCCCGTCCTGAACGAATGGAAGGCCCGCCAGAAGGAAGCCGCCGCGCCCCTGCGCGAGCCGGCACCCCAGGCCGTGGGCGACCGGCTGGCCGAGGTCGGGGCCGACATTTGGGGGATGGCGTTGGGGCTGGCGAATAGCCGGCTGGCCGCCGAGCGCGAGGCGCTGGAGAAGGCCCGCGCCGACATGGAGGCCGCCCAGGCCGAAGCCGCCGAGCTGGCCGACAAGCTGGCCGGCGAGGTCGAGGCCCTGCAATCCCGCCTGGCGTCCATCGAGGCGGCCGAGCAGGCCGCACGCACCGAGGCCGACGAGCTGCGCGGCCAACTGGCGGCGGCCCAGGAGCAGGCCCACACCGCCGAGGCCCGCGCCGTTGAAATCGAGCGCCGCGCCGGCGAGCTGCGCACGGAGCTGGACAGGGCACACCAGGACGCCGACCAGGTACGGGGCAATCTGGCCGAGCAGCAGAAGGCGAACCAAGCGACGGCCGCCCAGCTTGACCAGGTACGCGCCGAGCTGGCGAAGGTGCAGGGCAAGGCAGAGGCGGCCGACCAGGCGCACCAGGAGCAGCGCCGGCAGGCAGCAGCCGACGCCCAGCGCCAAGCCGAGCAACTGACCGCCACCCAGGCCGAGCGCGACCAGGCGCGCCAAGAGGCCAGCAAGGCACGCGAGGATGCCGCCCGACTCGCTGGCCAGCTCCAAGCTCACCAGGAACAAACCGCCGCGATCCTGGCGCGTCTGGCGGCGCTGCCGGCCGAGGCGAAGCCGGCGACCACCACGACCAGGAAGAAGGCCGACAAGGGTACGCCGGCGGAATGACCGGCTGGCCCTCAAGGGGTCAATCCGTGGCGGGCCGGATCTCCCATCGTCAGCAGTGACGATGCAGGCCCGCCGGGTTCCAGGGGGGGCGAAACAAGCCCGGACTATTGATCTTTGAGGGGCGCTTTCTTCTTGGCGTCCAACTGGTGGAAAGCGTTGCATGCCGCCGTGGAAACCATGCGGAAAGCGCAAGGAAACCGCTACTAGACCGCTGTTTTGTCGCTGTAACTGCGCGGAAAGTCGCTGTTACTGGCAATGCACGCGGTATTGCAGCGAAATAGCGATGGAATGGCGATGCTTTGCAACTGGCGATGCAGTACTATACGAGGCTGAATAGAGGGCAGGATGTGTGAAGTAGGCCCACCGCGCAAGCGCGGCGATCCTCTTCACTTCCCTTATTCGCACCTGCGGTGCTCAACGGGAATCCTGCTCTGCGAGGCCAGCCGGCGGCCGCCGGCGACAGATGGAGGACGCCAGGAATGGAGGCCAGCGAGAAGGTAACGAGGAAGGGCAGCGCGCCGATCAAGGTCTATTGCCTGCCGGAAGAACGGGCCGCCATCGAGGCGAACGCCCAGGCCGCCGGCATGAGCACGTCGGCCTATCTGCTGGCCGTGGGGCAGGGCTACCGCGTCCAGGGCGTGACCGATTACGAGAACGTGCGCGAGCTGGTGCGCGTCAATGGCGACCTCGGCCGGCTGGGCGGCTTGCTCAAGCTGTGGCTGACCGACGACGACCGAACGGCCCGTTTTGGTGTCAGTACCATCCTGGCGCTGCTGGGCAAGATAGAGGCGACCCAGGACAAGATCAGCACCATCGCCGAAAGCGTGGTGCGGCCGCGAGGTGGGCAACTGTGATTGCCAAGCATGTACCCATGCGCTCGGTGGGCAAGTCCGACTATGCCGGCCTCGTGCGGTACATCACCGACGCGCAGAGCAAGGATCACCGGCTGGGCCATGTCCAGGTGACGAACTGCGACGCCTACAGCGTGCGCGACACCATCACCGAGGTTCTGGCGACGCAGTACGCCAACACCAGGGCCGAGAGCGACAAGACCTATCACCTAATCGTCAGCTTCCGGGCCGGCGAGCAGCCCAGCGCCGACACCCTCAAGGCCATCGAAGAGCGGATTTGTGCCGGGCTGGGCTACGGCGAGCATCAGCGCGTCAGCGCCGTGCACAACGACACCGACAACCTGCACATCCACATCGCCATCAACAAGATTCACCCGACCCGGCACACGATGCACGAACCGTACTACCCGCATCGTGCGCTTGCCGAGCTTTGCACCGCCTTGGAACGCGACTACAACCTGGAGCGAGACAACCACATCCCGAACCAGCGAGGGGCGGCGGCCAGGGCGGCCGACATGGAACGGCATGCCGGCGTGGAAAGTCTGGTCGGCTGGATCAAGCGCGAGTGCCTGGAGGAAATCCGAGGGGCGACGAGCTGGGCCGAGCTGCACCAGGTCATGCGCGACAACGGCCTGGAGCTGCGCGCCCGAGGTAACGGCCTGGTCATCGAGGCCGGTGACGGCACCACGGTCAAGGCAAGCACCTTGGCCCGCGACTTGTCCAAGCCGGCGCTGGAGAAACGGCTAGGTGGGTTCGAGGCTGCACCCGAGCGCCGGGAGGTGCAGGCGAAGCGCAGCTACCAAAAGGGGCCGGTGCGCCTGCGGATCGACACGACCGAGCTTTACGCCAGGTACAAGGACGCTCAAAAGGGACTGACGGCGGCCAGGGCCGAGGCGCTGGCCGAAGCGAAGCGGCGCAAGGATCGAGCCGTCGAGGACGCCAAGAAAAAGGCGGCCGCGAAGCGGACGGCAATCAAGCTGCTGACCGATGGCCGGCTGACCAAGAAGCTGCTGTATGCCCAGGTCAGCGCCTCGCTGGGGGCCGACCTGGACGCGATCCGCAAGAACTACGACCAGGAGCGCGCCAAGCACTACCAGGGCTTCCAGCGGCAGCCGTGGGCCGACTGGCTCAAGCAGCAGGCCACCCAGGGCAACGCCGAGGCGTTGGCCGCCTTGCGTGCCAGGGACGCCGCCCAGGGCCTCAAGGGCAACACCATCGAGGGGCAGGGCCGGCCGCGACCAGGACACGCGCCCGTCATCGACAACATCACCAAGAAGGGCACGATCATCTATCGCGCCGGCCTGTCGGCCGTCCGGGACGATGGCGACCGCCTGCAAGTTTCCCGCGAGGCTGACCGCGACGGAGTGCAGGCCGCGCTGCGCATGGCGCTGGCGAAGTACGGCGAGCGCATCACCGTCACCGGCTCGCCCGAGTTCAAAGCCCAAATCATCCGGGCGGCCGCTGATGCCCAGCTTCCGATCACCTTCACCGATCCCGGCCTGGAGCGCCGGCGTCTGGCGTTGATCGAGCAGGGCGCGAAGCCGGCCAGCAAACGGCCAGGGGCGCATGCCGGCCAGGTGCCACCGCCACAGCGCCGGCATGGGCTGCGCACGCTCGGCCAGGTCGAGGGGCTACGCATGGACGGCGGCGAGGTTGCGCGGCCGACACAGGCACCGAGGCCGGCGGCGATCAGCGAGCAGGAGCAGCGCAAGGCCAAGCTGCGCGCCGAGCTGGAGGCCAAGAAGGCGAAACGCCAAGGCAAGGGGCGCGGGCTTTGATGTTGTGAAGTAGTGAGTATAAATAGCTTTACTCATTTATGCATTGTGGTATGATGCTATGAGTTTTAAATCATCCGTGCATCCGGTATGCTGGATGATCCAGAAAGCCCGGGCCTTGGTGCCAAGGGCTGATACCGACTAGCTGGTGGCGCAGCTTTTCCGATGACGATGCCTAGAGCAAGCGCGAGCTTGTTCTAGGTCGGGCCGTTCATTCAATCGTTCATCGGAGAACTTCGACCATGAAGCACGTTCGTTTTTCAGCGGCTAAAACCGCTCTTGTCCTGGCGCTGACCTTCGGCGGCGCTTCCATGCCTGCCCACGCCGGTATCCCCGTCATCGACGGCACGAACCTGGCGCAAAACATCATGACGGCCATCGAGTCGGTGGCCCAGACCCTCAAGCAGATCGAGCAATACCGGACGCAGTTGCAGCAGTACGAAAACATGCTGCAAAACACCGCCGCGCCGGCGGCCTACATCTGGGCTCAGGCCCAGAGCACGATCAACGGTCTGATGACTGCGGTCAACACGCTGGACCACTACAAGCAGCAGCTCGGCAGTCTCGATAGCTACCTGGGGTTCTAAGCCGGAACCGCCGAAATTTCCGTCATCCCAGTTCCAGCCCCGCCACGAGCTCATCCAGGTCGATCAT
>CANNUR010000256.1 GCA_947523045.1 uncultured Prosthecobacter sp. | reverse complement strand
GGTTTCGCCACAGGAGGCGCGGGCAATCGAATAGAACTGGCGCTTTTCGTTGAGCGAGATCCTTTCGAAGCCTTCGGCAATGTTGCTCATGATCGAAACCGCGGAGCGCTGGATCTGGTTCTTGATGCCGAAATCCTGGGCCAGCCCCTGGCGGGAAGTCATTTCGTAGATGCCGACAACGAGGCGTTTGGCCTGCTGCCAAGCGTCCAAGTCTTCGAATTGCATGCTGCGATCTTCCATCTCCGATCTCCCATCTTCTTTTTGAGGCGGCCAGGCCGCCTCAAAAATAGCCTTCCTTCTTGCGGTCCTCCATGGCGGTTTCGGAGCGCTTGTCGTCGGCGCGGGTGCCGCGCTCGGTCTGGCGGGCGGCGGCGACCTCGGCGATGATTTCGTCGAGGGTGGCGGCGGTGCTGGCGACGGCGCCGGTGCAGGTGGCGTCGCCAACGGTGCGGAAGCGGATGACGCGTTCGGCGACGTGCGGCTTTTCCTCGTCGAGCAGCGGTATGAAGCCGGTCTCGGCGTCGAGCAACTGGCCGTGGCGCTCGATGATGCGGCGCGTGTGGCTGAAATACAGGCTGGGCAGGGGGATGTTTTCCTGGCGGATGTACTGCCAGACGTCCATCTCGGTCCAGTTGCTGAGCGGGAAGACGCGGAAGTGCTCGCCGAAGTGCTTGCGGCCGTTGAAGATGTTCCAGAGTTCCGGCCGCTGGTTTTTCGGGTCCCATTGGCCGAATTCGTCGCGGTGGCTGAAGAAGCGTTCCTTGGCGCGCGCCTTCTCCTCGTCGCGGCGACCGCCGCCGAGGCAGGCATCGAACTGGTGCTCCTCAATGGTGTCGAGCAGGGTGACGGTCTGCAGCTTGTTGCGGCTGGCGTAGGGGCCCTTCTCCTCCTGAACGCGGCCGTCGTCGATGCTCTTCTGGACACTGCCCACGACGAGCTGGGCGCCGATCTCGTGGACGAACCAGTCGCGGTAGGTCATCGCCTCGGGGAAGTTGTGGCCGGTGTCGACATGGAGCAGCTTGAAGGGCATCTTTGCCGGGTGGAAGGCCTTGCGGGCCATCCAGGCCATGACGATGGAATCCTTGCCGCCGGAGAAGAGCAGGGCGGGATTGGAGAACTGGGCGGCGGTTTCGCGCAGAACGTAGATGGCCTCGGATTCGAGAAATTGCAGGTGCGTGATGGCGGACATGTCGGGAACGGGAAGATTTTGGCGCGGAATCAGGCTTTGTCAGTCACCAGCTTGGCGTGCAGGCCGCACTCGTGCTTTTCGTCGCCCTTGGCCGGGTCGTAATAGGTAAGCTCATTCGGCAGGCCGTGCTCGGCCAGGTAGGCCTCCATTTCCGCCGGGGTCCAGTCGAGGATGGGGTTGATCTTCAGGCAGCGGAATTTGGCGTCCCACATGACGGGCTTGAGCGTGGCGGCGCGCTGCGGGTTCTGCTCGCGGCGCAGGGCGGTGATCCAGACGGCGGGTGCCAGCTCGGCCATGCCGCGCTCGAAGGGCTCGAGCTTCATGATGCGGCTGAAGGATTCGACGCGCTCGACCTCGTCCGGCATCGGCACCTGGCCGCCGTTGAGGGCCAGCCAGTGGGCGCTGGTCATGCGCGGCAGGTAGGGCTTCAGGTTAAGGCCCAGGCGCGTCCGGCAGGCTTCGGCAAAGCGGTAAGTCTCGGGCAGGTTGGTGCCGTGGTCGACCCAGAGCACGGGCACATCCGGCTGCAGGACGGTGGCCAGGTGCAGGATGACGGCCTCGTAGGGGCGGAAATTGCTGGTCACCAGCGCAGGCCCCTGCTCCAGCGCCCAGGTCAGGATTTCCTGGGGCGAAGCGTTCTGGAAACGGTCGTTGAGAGGCTGCAATTCGGCGTCGGTCATGAAACACCCTATTCTTGATAAATTAACTATGCAATCGCAAAATGGTGCAAAAACGTCGCCCTCGGCCGGCAACTCCGGCTTTACTCGCCGGCGGGCGACTTTAGGGTGCGGCGATGCCGCTTCCTGAAGACACTCTCTCCCGCCTCGGCGCCGAGGTGGCGCTGCCGAAGATCGATCGTGCGCTCAAGGATTTGTGGGCGGACGACGAGACCAAGACGCGGGCGTCGCTGATCAATTTTGCCATTTACAGCGAGGATCCGGCGGCGCTGCCTGAGAACGTGAAGCGGCTCGATCAAATCACGGCCGAGCATGCCTGTCGGGCCCTGCTGATCCTCTGCCTGCCGGAGGCGCGGCCGCCGCGGGCGCGCGCCTGGATCAACGCGCTTTGCCGACCCTATCAGGGGCGCCAGGAGGTGTGCAGCGAGCAGATTTCCTTCCTGCTGGAGGGCGGCGACGCCGCCCAGGTGCAGAACGTCGTTTTCGCTCATCTCGATGCCGATCTGCCACTGATTGTCTGGTGGCAGGGCGGATTGACGAAGAACTTTGAGGAGCGCTTTTACAGTCGCATCGGCACCCTCATCCTCGACAGCAGCACGTGGGCGGATCCGCGCGCCGAGTTTGCCCGTCTGGCGGCGGTGCGTGCTGACCGCAGTGCGGACTTCGACGTGCGTGACCTGAGCTGGACGCGCAGCCACTTTTTGCGCACGGCGCTGGCGGCCTGTTTTCAGGATGTCAACGCCCGTCGGCATCTGCCGCTGCTGGAACGCATCGAGATCACCCATGCGCGCGGCCAGCGCTGTGCCGCGCTGATGCTGGCGGGCTGGATCGCCCATCGCCTTGGCGCGCGCCTGGCGGAGGGCGTGGACGGCTTGGTTTTTGATCGACCCGGCGGCAGCCGGCTGCAGGCTGTCTTGACCGAGGCCGGTGTGGAGGGCTGCGCGCTGCAATCGCTCAAGCTGTCCGGCCCGGGTCTTTCCGTGCAGGTCACCCGCGAGGGCGCCTCCGCCTTTGTGCACGTCTGCGCCGACTGCGAGGGCCATGCGCACGAGGAGATCCTGCCGGCTGACGTGGTGAGTGAGGCCGAACTGATCTCCGAGCAGTTGAGCCGGGCCGGTGGCGGCACCCATTATGCGACGGTGCTGCCGCTGATGGAAGACCTGCTGGCGCGGGTGGGTTAGGCCGGCTTCGCGTGAGACCTGCCGCGGGTCGGATCTTCAAGCGAAGACCGGTTTTTTCCAGATCGGCACGCGCGTCTTGATCTCGGCCAGGTACCAGCGGCAAAGATCGAAGGCGGCGGCGCTGTGGCGGGTGCGCACGCGAATCAGGATGGACGGTTCGCCGGCGGCGACAAAGCCAAGGCGGTGCTGCAGGAAGACCTCGTGCGGCTCGCGTTCGGCACGGGCTGCGGCGATCAGCTCCGCGAGCAGCTTGTCGGCCATGGGGCGGTAGGCGCTGTACTCGATGCCGGCGAGGGTCCGTCCGTCCTCAAGCTCGCGGACGACGCCGAGGAAGCGCGTCTCGGCGCCGAGGCCGGGGCTGAAGAGCGGCGTCGTGTCCGGAATGGGATCGGGGGAGAGCAGGAAGTCCACGCGCCTTCACCCAAGACCGCCCCGCGTTGGGTGCAAGCCGTTCCTTGTGCGACGCGGTTGACAGTCGCAGTGCCGCCGCTAGGCTCGCCGTCGTGACGCACTCCGTCCCCCGACCCCTCGCCACCCGGCTCATGCACGGGCTCGTGGTCGCGGCGCTCTGCCTGTCGCTCGGCGTCCACTGGGCGCTGCTGCAGAGCCTGGCCTGGACGGGCATGCTGCTTTCCTGGTCGCAGGAAGTCTCCCTGGTCGAGGCGGTGAAAAACACCTTTGACGGCGAGCATCCCTGTCCGCTTTGCAAGGCGGTCGAATCCGGCCAGCAGCAGGCACCGAAGTCGGCACCGCTGCAGCGCATCAAGCTCGATGCCGTGCTCGCGACCGCCATCCGGCTGGTGTCGCCGCCGGCGCTTCCCCTGGTTCATGCCGATTGGCGGGCGACGCCCGCCGAGGGTCATGTCGAGACACAGCACCGGCCGCCACGACGCGGCCCCGCTCCGCTCGTCTGATGGGTGCGCGCCCGGTTGGCGTGCACTGACTCGTTGCGTGTGGCGGCCCGTGGCCGCGCCCCTTCATCCCACCCGGAGACCGGCCGTGCCGGCTCCATCCCCGCATGAAATCCTTGTTCTCCCTTTGGCCCTGCACGGGCCTGCTTGCCCTTGCCCAACTGTCGGCGCAAACCGCCGCTCCCACCCTGCCGGAAGTGCTCGTCACCGCACGTCCGCCGGATCCCTCCCGCACCGTTCCGACCCTGGAGACCCGTCGCCAGGAACTCACCGCCACCACCCCCGGCGGGGTGGCGGTGGTCGATGCCGAAGACTACAAGCGCGGTCGCGCCACCACCCTGAAGGACGCCCTCGACTTCGCGCCCGGCGTCTTCATCCAGCCGCGCTTCGGCGCGGAGGAGAGTCGTCTCTCGATCCGTGGCTCCGGCATCCAGCGCACCTTCCATGGTCGCGGCATCAAGCTCATGCAGGACGGCTCGCCGCTCAACCTCGCCGACGGCGGCTTCGACATGCAGGCCATCGAGCCCTTGTCGGCCCGCTACATCGAGGTCTTCCGCGGCGCCAACGCCCTGCAGTTCGG
>CANNUR010000255.1 GCA_947523045.1 uncultured Prosthecobacter sp. | reverse complement strand
ACGTCTCGCTGTACTGCGCCTCGCGCGCCAGCGCCGTCGACGGCCTGCTCAACTGGGATGCGCACAAGACACTCAAGGCCGACTACGAGCGCCACTGTCCGATTTTTGACCAGCCGACCGCGGCCCTGCTCACCGATCTCAAACAGCGTGGCATGCTCGACGATGTGCTGGTGATCTGGTGCACCGAGTTCGGGCGCATGCCCACCCATCAGGAGGGCACCAGCGGCCGCGACCACAATCCCGACGCCTTCACCACCTGGATGATGGGCGCCGGCATCCAGGGTGGCGTCAGTTATGGCGAAACCGACGAGTTCGGCCGCCGCGCCGCGGTCGATGTCACCTCGGTCTATGACTTCTACGCCACCGTGCTGCACCTGCTCGGCCTCGATCACGAAAAGCTGACCTATTACCACAACGGCGCCAGGCGCCGACTCACCGATGTGCATGGGCATGTCATCGACAGGATCCTGGCATGAGAGGCATGAAGACCCAATATCGAACAAGGAATGATGCATTTCGAAGGATGAAAGAGCCCTCCATGTCATTGTCTCCCTTTCGCCTGCGTCATTCGCACCGGAATCGTCGCCTTCATCAGGTGGCTCTCCTTGGCGTTTGGCTGCTTTCCACCCTCGTCCTTGCGCCTGCCTGCTTCGCTGCAGATGATGGCATCGCTTTCTTCGAGCAGAAGATCCGGCCGGTGCTGGTGGAGCAGTGTTACTCCTGCCACAGTGCCGAGGCGAAGAAACTCAAGGGCAACCTCTACCTTGACTCGAGGGCGGGCTGGCAGAAGGGCGGCGACAGCGGCGAACCGGCCATCGTGCCTGGCAAGCCGGAGGAAAGTCTGCTGATTCGGACGCTGCGACACGAGGAAGAGGGCCTCGAGATGCCGCCGAAAAAGCCGATGCTGCCCGATGCGGTCATCGCCGATTTCATCGCCTGGGTGAAGATGGGCGCGCCGGATCCGCGCGACGGCCAGCCGCTGGCGGTCAACCGCGCCGACAAGACTTGGTGGTCGCTACAGCCGCTCAAAGTGGTTTCGGCTTCAGCCGAAAATTCAAACCTTGAGCTAAAGCTCAAGCCACTTTCCGTCGACAGCTTCATCGAGGCGAAGCTCAAGGAGAAGGGGTTGGTTCTGAATCCGCCGGCCGATCCGCGCGCGCTGATCCGTCGCCTGACCTATGACCTGCACGGCCTGCCGCCGACACCGGAGGAGGTGGAGGCGTTTGTTCGGGACTGGCATCAGACGGATCCGTCGGATCGGACCGATCTCGTGGCATCCCTTGTCGACCGCCTGCTCGCCAGCCCGCGCTATGGCGAGCGCTACGGCCGCCACTGGCTGGATGTCATCCGCTTTGGCGAATCCAACGGCTTCGAGCGCAACTTCATCATCGATGATCTCTGGCCCTTCCGCGATTACGTCATCCGCTCGATCAACGATGACAAACCCTTCGACCGCTTCATCACCGAGCACCTCGCCGGCGATGTCATCGGCAGGGATGATCCTGCGGTCGAGATCGGCAGTGCCTTCCTGGTGGCCGGGCCCTATGACGATGTCGGCAACCAGGACCCGGTGGCGCAGGCGAACATCCGGGCGGCGACGCTCGACGACATGGTGACCGCCACCGGCGGTGCCTTTCTCGGCCTCACGGTCAACTGCGCCCGCTGCCACGACCACAAGTTCGACCCGATCCCCGCAGAGGACTACTACCGGATGAAGTCGGCCTTTGAAGGGGTCAAGCATGGCCGGCGCGTGCTGACCACAGCCGAGGCGCGGCAGGCGCATCAGCAGGCCTTGGCGCCCTTGAATGCAGAGCTGGCCCGGCTTCAGGCCGAGCAGGCGGCACTGGAAAAAGCCATCGCCCAGCGCGCCAAGGCGGCCTTGGCAGGACTGCAGCATGACCGACCGAAAGTCGATCCGCACGGCACCGAAGAAACCTTCGCCCCGGTGCAGGCCCGCCAGCTGCGCTTTGTCATCGAGAGCTTCACCAGCGATTACCAGGGCGGCAATGTCCGGCGCGGCGGCGGCAAGCTGACGGAGTTTGAAGTCTTCGACACGAACGGGCGCAACGTCGCCCTGGCGACCCATGGCACCCAGGCCGAGGGCGCGAGGTCGGCGGTGGCCGAGGATTTCCCGGAAGCCTATGGCCCGCAGTATTGCATCGATGGGACCCTTGGTGAGGCCTGGTTCATCGGCAATCCGCCGGTGCTGACCCTGACCTTCGCGCAGCCGGAAACGATCGAGCGCATCCGCTTCGTCAATGCGCGCGGTGAACGCGGCACCGACGAGAGCAAGGTGCGCGGTGCGACGCCGACCGAGTATGCGGTGCAGGTTTCCCTGGATGGTGAAACCTGGACAACCGTCGTCAGCGAGGCGGGGCGTGAACCCGCCACTCCCGGCCATGCCCTTGCCCTGGCGCGTGCGACCGTCATCACCGAGGCGGAACAGGCGCGTCTCAACGATCTGGTCAAACGAATGGCCGCCGTGCAGGCGCAGATCAACCGGTTGCCCAAGCTGCCGCAGGTCTGGGCTGGCCTGTTCAGTCAGCCGAAGGATGCCACCCGTCTGCACAAGGGCGGCGATCCGATGAAGCCGGGTGACATCGTGGTGCCGGCCAGCCTGAGCGTGCTCAGCGAGGTGACCCCCGCCTACGTGCTGCCGGCGGATGCACCCGAAGGCGAGCGTCGCCTTGCCCTGGCCAGGTGGATCACGCAGGACAATCCCCTCACCGCGCGTGTGCTTGCCAACCGTGTCTGGCAATGGCACTTCGGCACGGGCCTGGTTGACACGCCGAGCGACTTCGGTTTCCTCGGCAGTCGGCCCACCCATCCCGAGCTGCTCGACTACCTGGCGCAGCGCCTTATCGCGCATGGCTGGCGACTGAAGGCGCTGCACCGCGAGATCCTGCTGTCGCGCACCTACCTGCAGAGCGCCGCGCATCGGGCTGATGGCGCGGCCGCCGATGCCGCCAGCCGCCTGCTCTGGCGCTTCCCGCCACGAAGGCTGAGTGCCGAGGAGATCCGCGATACGATGCTGGCGGTGGCTGGCAAGCTGCAGCTTGAGCCGATGGGTGGCCCGGGTTTCCGGCTCTACAAGTTCACCCAGAACAACGTCTGCACCTACTTCCCGCTCGATCAGCACGGCCCGGAAACCTACCGTCGCGCGGTGTATCATCAAAACGCCCGCGCCAGCGTGGTCGATCTGCTCACCGACTTCGACTTTCCCGACATCGCCTTCGCAGCGCCGGTGCGCGCCAACACCACGACACCGCTGCAGGCGCTGACCCTGTTCAACCACCGCTTCACCCTCGACATGGCAACGGCGCTCGGCGAACGCCTTGCGGCCGGCGATGAGGTGGGTTCCGCTTATCGGCTGGTCTTTCAGCGCGCGCCCAGCCCGGCCGAGCGCGATGCGGCTGAAGCGTTGGTGGCAAATCATGGACGCCAGGCCCTCTGCCGGGCGCTGCTCAACGCCAACGAGTTGCTCTTTCTCGACTGACTCGCGGTCCGCTCAGACGCGCAGGAAGCGTCCCGTGCGGCTGGTTGGGTTGTGCCGAATGTCTTCCGGCGTGCCGCTGGCGATCAATCGGCCGCCCTCGCTGCCGCCGCCGGGGCCGAGATCGAGCACCCAGTCGGCGCAGCGGATGACATCGGGATGATGCTCGATGATGATGAGCGTGTTGCCGGCGTCGCGCAGGCGGAAGATCACCTGCAGCAGTGTTTGAATATCGGCAAAGTGCAGGCCGGTGGTCGGTTCATCGAGCAGGTACAGCGTCCGCCCCGTGGCGCGCTTGGCCAGTTCGGCGGCCAGCTTGATGCGCTGGGCCTCGCCGCCGGAGAGGGTGTTGCCCGACTGACCCAGGCGCAGATAGCCAAGGCCGCATTCCTCCAGGGTCTGCAGCTTGGCGGCAATGTGGCTGGCGCGACCGAAGAAGCGCGCCGCCTCGCTGATCGTCATCTCCAGTACCTCGGCGATGTGGCGTCCCTTGAAGGTGACCTCGAGCGTCTCGGCATTGTAGCGTTTGCCACCGCACTGGTCGCAGGTCACATAGACATCGGCGAGGAAATGCATGTCGATGCGGATCTGGCCGTCGCCCTGGCATTTCTCGCAGCGGCCGCCGGGCGTGTTGAAGCTGAAGCGACCGGCCTCGTAGCCGCGCACGCGCGCCATCGGCAGTTGCGCGAAAAGCTCGCGGATGGCGGTGAAGGCACCGGTGTAGGTGGCGGGATTGCTGCGCGGGCTGCGGCCGATGGGCGATTGATCGACGACGACCACCTTGTCGAAGTGCTCTATGCCGGTGATGGCGCGGTGGCGACCGGGCTCGTCCTTGGCGCGGTAGAAGTGGCGCATCAAGGCGCGCATCAGCACCCGGTTGACGAGGGTGGACTTGCCACTGCCCGAGGGGCCGGTGACGACGCTGAAGCGGCCCACGGGAAAGGTGGCGGTGACATCCTGCAGGTTGTGCTCGGCTGCGCCATGCACGGTCAGCACCTCGCCATCGAGGCCGAGTTCCGTCTGGCGCACGACCGGTCGCGGTGGCGGTGCAATGC
>CANNUR010000254.1 GCA_947523045.1 uncultured Prosthecobacter sp. | reverse complement strand
TGACCCAGTTGGTGGAACCGGTGAACGGCTCGTCAATCAGCTCCACCTCGTCGATCGTCAAGGAGACGTTGCTGTTGGTTGCAGTGACCCCCTGGTTGATCAACACCTGGTCGGCGCTGAGGATTTGAACGATGTAGGATCCAGCCGAAATGCCGGTGCCGCTGATCGCCATCCCGGGCTTGAGACCGGCCGTTGCATTCTCCCCGATCAGTCGCACCACCCGTGTGTCATTGTCAATCGCGCCTGAAATCACCACCGCAGCCGCCCCCCAGGAGACGGCCTGGCCGGGCAGTGTCCCCCCCAAGAGACAGGCCAGCATGAGCATGGTCACCGGCAGCCGCAGACGCGTGCGCAGGCTGGTCATGAGCAGGGAGGAAAGATTGTTGTCGTGGCTGTAAGAATTCATGCGATTGCGACGGGCAGGAGCTCGGGTCAACACACCCGGATGCGAAGCCGTCACGGGCGCGGATGCACCCGTGCCCTGAGCTTCTTTCTGATTGATATTCATGGTGTTGCGACCCCTTGGTTGAAAACTTTCCGACCTCCTCATGAAGGTTGAGACCGTCCCAGACACAGGATTGCTCAACTTCACTGACCAAAGGTCTGGTGGATTTATGGCATTTTTTAGAGCAAGACCATGTAATCACAAAGTCATGTCCGACTCCAAGCACAAAATTCCTGCCCTTCCCACTTGCCAGTGGTGGCTCGCGGCAGCGCTCACAAAGCTACCTTGAGGCATCTCACCGGGCGCCTCAGGCGGCGTCGGGCAGCAGTGTACCGTCATTCTGGAACTGCAACTCCTTCTCCACACGCAGGTTTTCGACGATGTAGCTCTGCCGGTCGGGGGTGTTCTTGCCCATGTAGAAGGTGAGCAGTTCCTTGATCGTCTTGTGCTCGGGCATCATCACCGGCTCCAGGCGCATTTTCGGGCCGATGAAGTGCTTGAACTCATCCGGACTGATCTCGCCCAGGCCCTTGAAGCGGGTGATTTCGGCGTTCTTGCCGCAGCGGTGGATGGCACGCTGGCGCTCCTCGTCGCTGTAGCAGTAAAAGGTCTCCTTCTTGTTGCGCACGCGGAACAGCGGGGTCTGCAGGATGTGCAGGTGCCCGGCCCGAACGATTTCCGGGAAGAACTGCAGAAAGAACGTGATCATCAGCAGCCGGATGTGCATGCCATCGACGTCGGCGTCGGTGGCGAGGATGATGCGGTTGTAACGCAAATCCTCGATGTTTTCGTCGATCTGCAGGGCGTTGGCGAGCAGGTAAAACTCCTCGTTCTCATAGACGATCTTGCGACTCAGGCCAAAGCAGTTGAGGGGCTTGCCACGCAGGGAAAAGACCGCCTGCGTCTCAACGTCGCGGCTCTTGGTGATCGAGCCGGAGGCGCTGTCGCCCTCGGTGATGAAGAGGGTGCTGTCCTCGCGGCGCTTGTCCTTGGTGTCCAGATGAACACGGCAGTCGCGCAGCTTCTTGTTGCAGACCTTGGCCTTGCGGGCGCTGTCGCGCGCGGCCTTCTGGATGCCGCTGATCTCCTTGCGCTCCTTCTCGTTGGCGTTGATTTTTTCCTGCAGGGCCTTGGCGATGTCGGCGTGCTTGTGCAGGTAATTGTCCAGTTCCTTGACGACCGTGTTGATGATGTGGGTGCGCAGGTTGCGGCCGTCCGGCTCCATGTGGGTGGAACCGAGCTTGGTCTTGGTCTGGCTTTCAAACACCGGCTCCTGAACCTTGACCGAGACGGCGGCAATCACCGAGCCGCGGACGTCATTCGGGTCATACTGCTTGTTGAAGTAGGCGCGGCACTCCTGCACCAGGGCCTCGCGAAAGGCGGCGAGGTGGGTGCCGCCCTGGGTGGTGTGCTGACCGTTGACGAAGGTGTAGTATTCCTCGCCGTAGCCGGTGCCATGGGTGAAGGCGATCTCCACATCCGTGCCGTCGAGATGGATGACCGGGTACAACGGCTCCTCGGTGAGCTTGGCGGCGATGAGGTCGCGCAGGCCGTCCTTGGAGCGGAAGGTCTCGCCGTTGAGCTTGAGCGTCAGGCCCGGATTGAGCCAGGAGTAGAAGCGCAGCATCTCGCGCACGTAATCAAGCTTGAAGTGCACGTGGCTGGTGAAGCTCTCGGGGTCGGGCCGGAAGCGGATGCGGGTGCCGTCCGGCTCGTCGCACGGCCGCGGATTGCCCGAATCGTGCCGCACCAGTCCCTGGCTGAACTCGATGGCGCGGGTCTGCTTCTCGCGCACGGCCTGGATTTCAAAATAGGAGCTGAGGGCGTTCACCGCCTTGATGCCGACCCCGTTGAGGCCGACCGAGCGCTTGAACACCTCGCTGTCATACTTGGCGCCGGTGTTGATCTGGGCGGAGCACTCCATCAGCTTGCCGAGCGGAATGCCGCGACCGTAGTCGCGCACGCTGACCAGATGGTCCTCGCCGATCTCAACCTCGATGACCTTGCCATAGCCCATGACGTGCTCGTCAATGCTGTTGTCGACCACCTCCTTGAGCAGGACGTAAATGCCGTCCTCGGGCTGGGAGCCGTCGCCCAGCTTGCCGATGTACATGCCCGGGCGCAGGCGGATGTGCTCGCGCCAGTCGAGGGATTTGATGCTGTCTTCGGTGTAGTTGTGGGCGGGGGACGACATGGGGCGGCAACGGGATTCAGGGCTTCCAGCGGCGGTATTCAATGACCTGATGGGTGAAGGCGAGGAAGAGCAGGGCGAAGCTGGTGTAATAGACCAGCGGCCGGGTGTCGATCAGGCCGGCGGTGAAGGTGCGGATGTGCTCGGTGCTGGCGAAGTAGTTGATGATGTCCACGAAGCTCTCCGAGACCTTGCGGCCGATGACGCTGATGAACAGGCCGGTCAGGAAGTGCAGCAGGCTGGCGGTGAAGGAGATGACGGCGGCAATGATCTGGTTGGAAGTCAGTGCCGAGGCAAAGCAGCCGATGGCCAGGTTGAACAGGCCCATGACAAACAGCACCAGATAGCTGCCCTGCAGCGCACCCGCCGGCATCTCGACCTGACCGGCGGTGATCCAGTCGATCAGCAGGAAGTTGAGCGCACTCGGCACCCAGAGCAGGCAGTAAGTCAGTACGGCGGCCAGGTACTTCGACCAGATGACCTGCCAGGTGCGCACCGGGGCGGTGAACAGCGTTTCCAGGGTGCCCATCTTCTTTTCCTCGGCGAACAGGCGCATGGTCAGCAGCGGGAAGACAAAGAAGTAGGACAACCAGAACCACATGGCGTGGAAGGTCCAGGTGACGATGGAGCCCTCGCTCGGCCCGCGCTCCAGGACCGAAAGCGCGGCGCGCAGGCAGAAACCGTTGAGCACCATGGCCAGGGCCAGGACGATGTAGGCCATGGGCGAGACGAAAAACGTCCGCAGTTCCTTTTTCAGCAGCACCCAGAAGATTCTCATGGCGTTTGACTCAGGCGGTTCGCGGGGGTTCGGCGGCGGCAAGCTCGACAAAGACGTCCTCGAGGCTTGGCAGGCGCCGGTGCAGTTCGCGCAGCTCCCAGCCGCGCTGGCGGACCAGGGCCATGACGTCCTCGCGCACGTCCCGTCCCGGCTCAACCCGCAGGACGTGGCGGCACCAGCCACCCTCCGCGGTCTCCTCAACGACCTTGCGCACGCCGGGCAGGGTTTCCAGATCGGCGGCGGCCACGGTGCCGGCGCGCAGTTCCACAAAGACTTCGGTGAGGGTGCGCAGGCGCGCGGTCAGCCGCTCGGGCGTGTCATCGGCCAGCACGCGCCCGTGATGGATCATGATGACGCGGTCGCAGAGGTTCTCCACCTCCTGCAGAATGTGGGTGGACAGCAGGATGGTGTGGGCCGGACGCAGGCTGCGCAGCAGCTCGCGCACCTGGCGGATCTGCACCGGATCCAGGCCGTTGGCCGGCTCGTCGAGGATGAGCAGCGGCGGCTGGTGCAGCAGGGCATCGGCCAGGGCGACGCGCTGGCGGTAGCCCTTGGAAAGGTTGCCAATGAGTCGGCGGCGCACGTCGCTGACCGAGCAGAGTTCCATGACCTCGCCGACCCGGCGGCGCATGTCGCGGCCGCGCAGGCCCTTCAATTCGCCGCGGAAACGCAGGTATTCCTTGACCCGCATGTCGGTGTACAGCGGCGCAGTCTCCGGCATGTAGCCGACCGAGCGGCGCACGGCGAGCGACTCGCGGAAGACATCGTGGCCGTTGACCGCGACATGGCCGGAAGTCGGCGGCATGTAGCCGGCCAGGATGCGCATCGTCGTCGACTTGCCGGCGCCGTTGGGGCCCAGGAAACCGACGATCTGACCGGGCTCCACCTGGAACGAGACATGGTTGACCGCCGTCCGCCCAGCGTAGAGCTTGGTCAGGTCATGGACGGCAATCATGGGTGGAGCGATGGGCGGGCGGGACGTGGACAAGCCTGCATTTAAGCCGTCATTTGGCGCCTGACAACCCGGGAACGCAGCCAGGACGGCAGAACCGGACGTACGGGACTCGATTGCCAGGGCTTACGCATGAATAGCCGGTGAGATTATGGCGGTTAGAGGGGCTGGTCGCAAAGATTTGGCTGTACAAATG
>CANNUR010000253.1 GCA_947523045.1 uncultured Prosthecobacter sp. | reverse complement strand
GATCGGGGTCGCCACTCCGCTCAACCGCCCCTCGGCATCGTAACTGAACTGCCAGACCTGCCCGCCCGCGTCCTCAAACTCCGTCAACCGTTGCCGCTCGTCGTAATCAAAATTCATCGTCTGGCCGTTGCGATCCGTGAAACCGTCCAGCAACCGCCGCGAGTTGAAGCTCAGCGAGCTCGTCTGGTTGAGCCGGTCGATCACCGTCGCCACACGATCCAGTTCATCGTGGGTGAATTCCGTCTCCTGCAAAACCGGATCGCGAATCTCCGTGAGCCGGTTGTTGTCGTCGTAGCTCAACTCATAAATCTTGCCGCGCTCATCCGTCACTTTCTCCAGCCGGTCCTTGTCGTCATGTTCGTAGAGCACAGTCGCCCCCCCCGGGTGCGTCACCTGCTCGAGCCGGAACCGCTCGTCATAGCCGAACTGCGTCGCCCCCTCATCCGGTGGCTGCGAGCTCGCCAGGTTGCCGTTGGCATCGTAGGTGCGGGTGCTGACACCGCCCAATGGATTGACCGCCGTCAGCACCTGTCCGCGCGTGTTGTACGTGTATTTCCAGGCCTTGCCCGTCTCGTCCTTGATCAGCGTCAGGTTGCCGCGCGCGTCGTAGCTGAAGGCGCGCGACGTGCCGTCCGGCCAGGTGACCTTCACCAGGTCGTGAAACACCAGCCCGCGCAGCGTGCGCGCCTTGTAGCTGAACAGCGTCTTGCTGCCCTCGGCATTGGTGATCACGGCCGGCAGTCCGCTCGCGGCGTGATAGGTGGTGCTCACCGTCCGCCCCAGCCGGTCGGTCACGGCCGACCGTCGCCCCGCCGCGTCGTAGCTCATCACGATGGCGTTGCCCGCCTCATCGACATGCCGCACCAGCCGACCAGAGGCGTCGTATTCATCTATCAGTGTTTCCCCGGTCGGATCCGTGAAGGTCGTTTCACCCTCGTCGTAGGCAAGGGTGCCCGTGTCCGTGCCCCGCTCCGTCTGACTGGTCACCCTGCCGTCCGTGTACACCTGGGTGAACAGCGTGTTGCCCTCCGGGCGCACCACCGAGGTCGGCAAGCCGCCGGTGTTGCCGTAGGTCGTCACGTGCCCGCCGGCATCCTCCACCGAAGTCAACACGCCGCCTGTGTAGGTGTAGTTCACCGTGCGCTCGCTGGTGTGATCGGTCACGCTGCTGATGCGGCCGCCGCTGTGTGTGAAATTCAGCTCGCGCCCGAGACCATCGCTGACCTGGGTGAGATCGCCCCCCGCGTAGGTGAGCGTCAGCGCGTTGCCATGACCGTCCTCAATCTGGGTCAGCCGGCCGTTGCTGTCGTAGCTCCAGATCTGCTGCGTCCGCGGGTGGCCGAGCAGAAAACCGTCCTCGGTCTCCACCAGTTGACAAGGATCATCAAGGGGGGCAAAAAGTTGCCACTTGCCACCGCTGCGACGAAACAACAAACCTCTCCCATTGGGTAGCAACACCTGCTTGAAGCCGTCTTCAGGCTCGATGATGCGCGAGGCAAAATTGTGCAGACGGTTGGCGCCCAGGTCAGCGTCCTGCAGGGCGTCTTCCGACAGCCGCGAGGCGACATAGCGCGTGAACAGGAGTGGCAACGGCCCGCCCAGGTTCAGATCCACCGCCTCAAGGCCGAAATACTCGCCCGTCGCCGTGCTCACCGGGTCGCCCGCCAACCCCACCTGCGGCATCTGCGCCGTCGTCGACGGCTGCTGCAGCACCTTCACCGTCGTGAAGCCGCTGACGAAGTCGCCGTTGTTGGTGCCCAAAAAGGTGATGAAGGCCTCACCAGGCTTCAGCCCTTTAAAGAGGACATCGACGCTGCCCTTGCCCGAGCGGGGGTTCATCGGGGAGAAGTCCGACACGGTGACGGTGCCATCGGAGATCTGGACCTGCTCCAGCACGACCGCGGCGCCACCCGAGGAGCCGTGTACCTTGACCACACCATCGGTCCCCACGACCAGCTCCAGTGGGTTGGGCTTGGGGAAAAAGGCCTGGACTGGCGTGACGGCGGACCATGCCAGCACCAGCAGTGGCAGGATGAAAGCAGGGCGTCGGAGAGGGTTCATGAACGGCTTGAATGGCGGGTTGAAGGCGGGGAATTGACCCGGGTTCCCCAGCCTGGGGTGCCGAGTTTTGCCAACACTCCCCCTTGGGAAGGCATCATGGCACTTCCCGGAAAAAAGGATCCCGGACCCGGTCTCCATGCACCGAGCCTAACCAACATCAGGGATCTTGCCGAGCTTTTTCTGCGCGAAAGCAAAAAAAGCCGCCCCGGGATGTCCTCCCGGGGCGGCTGCAGAAACGACGGGTTGAATCAGACGCTGCCGAACAGGGTCTTGCCCGTGCTGAGCAGGTCGTCACAGGCTTCCTTCATGCGCTCGCAGAGGCCCTGCTCGCCCTTCTTCAGGTAGCTGCGCGGATCGTAGGCCTTCTTGTCACCGACCTCGCCATCGATCTTGAGCACGCCGGCGTAGTTTTTCATCATGTGATCGACGATCGGCCGGGTGAAGGCGTACTGCGTGTCGGTGTCGATGTTCATCTTGATGACACCGTAACCGAGCGTCTCGCGGATCTCCTCCAGAGGAGTGCCGCTGCCGCCGTGGAAAACGAGGTCCATCTCGGCGGCCGCGCCATGCTTGTCCATGACCGCCTTCTGGCCGTCGCGCAGGATGGTCGGCTTGAGCTTGACCGCGCCCGGCTTGTAGCTGCCGTGGACGTTGCCGAAGGTCGCGGCGAACATGAAGCGACCCACGCCATTGAGGGTCTCATAGACCGTCAGCATGTCCTCGGGCGTGGTGTACAGCTTGTCGTTGGAGACCCCGGAGGTGTCGTGGCCGTCCTCCTCGCCGCCGACGACGCCGGCCTCGATTTCGAGGATGATGTCGAGGTCGACGCACTCCTGCAGCAGTTCCTTGGACAGGCGCAGGTTTTCCTCCAGCGGCAGTTCCGAACCGTCAAACATGTGGCTGTTGAACAGGTTGCCGCGGCCGGCCTCACGGCGCGCGCGGGTGGCGGCCAGCAGCGGCTTGAGGAACTTCTCGACGTTCTTCGGGTGGCAGTGGTCGGTGTGCAGGGCGACCAACACATTGTATTTCTCGGCCAGCACGTGCACCGCCTCGGCCAGCACGATGGCGCCGAGCGCCATGTCCTTGACCGCGGTGCCGGAGGCGAACTCGCCACCCCCGGTGGAGACCTGGATGATGCCGTCCGACTTCGCCTCAGCGAAGGCCTTCAGGGCGCCGTTGATCGTCGGCAGGGAGGTGACATTGATGGCCGGATAAGCGTAGCCGCCTTTCTGGGCGGCGTCGAGCATGGCGCGGTACTGGGCGGGGGTGGCGACGGGCATGGTGCGGTGGGAATCGGGGGTGTTGGCCCGCACAGGGAGCAAGAATGGGGCCGGGTGCAAGCCCCGCCTTCCGCCCCGCCCGGGATTGCCGCTTGCCAGAACCCCCAGCCGCCGCTTCTATCGCCATCGGAGCGCACGGATAGCTCAGCGGTAGAGCGTCTGTCTTACACACAGATGGTCGGGGGTTCGAATCCCTCTCCGTGCACCCGCCGCCCCCGCCCGAGAAAGCAAAGCGGCTGCGAAAAGCGCGCCCGCTGCGCTGTACTTCTTTCCTGATGAAGAAGCACGTCCTGACCTGCCTGCTGCTGCCACTGGCCCTCGCCGCCGCACCTTACCCAGAAGCCACGCCTGACTCGCCAGGCAAGCGCATGCTTGACGGCTACTTCGAGCAGCAGGTGCGCGAGATCGAGGAAACCGGCGGCCTGAAACACATCACCACGGCGGAGCAGTGGCGCGCCGAGGCACCCGAGCACCGCCGCCAGTTGGCCGCCATGCTCGGCCTCGACCCCATGCCGGAGCGAACCGAACTGAAGCCGGTCGTCACCGGTGAACTGAAGGTGGACGGCTGCCGGATCGAGAAGCTGCACTTTCAGGCCCTGCCGGGCTACTACGTCACCGCCAATTTGTACCTGCCGGAACAGGTCGACGCCCCCTGCCCCGCCATCCTCTACGTCTGCGGCCACGCCAATGTGATGAAGGACGGCGTCAGCTTCGGCAACAAGACCGGCTACCACCACCACGGCCTGTGGTTCGCCCGCCATGGTTATGTCTGCCTGATCATCGACACCGTTCAGCTCGGCGAGATCCGCGGCGAGCACCACGGCACCTACAGCAAGGGGCGCTGGTGGTGGATGTCGCGGGGTTACACCCCCGCCGGCCTCGAGGCCTGGGCCGGCATCCGCGCGCTCGACTTGCTGGAGACGCGGCCGGAGGTGGACAATACCCGCTTCGGCATCACCGGCCGCAGCGGCGGCGGCGCCTACTCCTGGTGGGTGGCGGCGCTGGATGAACGCATCAAGGCCGCCGCACCGACCGCCGGCGTCACGACGATGCGCAACCACCTCGTCGACGGCTGCATCGAGGGCCACTGCGACTGCATGTTCTTCGTCAACACCCGCCGCTGGGATTTCGACCGCCTGGTGGCGCTGGTGGCGCCGCGCCCCCTGCTCATCGTCAACACCGACAAGGACAGCATCTTCCCGATCGACGGCGTCTTCCAGATCTACC
>CANNUR010000252.1 GCA_947523045.1 uncultured Prosthecobacter sp. | reverse complement strand
CCGACGACCGTCGCCGCGGTCGTCACCGATCTGGTTGCCTCGCTGGAAACCCACGGCGTGCGCAAGTGCGTGCTGCTCAACGGCCACGGCGGCAATGACGTGCCCGGCCGCCAGACGGTTTTTGAGGTCCGCCAGCGCCATCGCGACCGCCGCGACCTGCTGCTGCTCTTTGCCACCTACTGGAACCTCGCCCCCGACGCCGTCAGCGCCCACCCAGACCTGCAGCAGCGCCAGATGGGCCATGCCTGCGAGTGGGAGACCTCGATGATCCTGCGCCTCGCACCGCATCTCGTCCACGACCCGGCCCGCGTCGAACCGGTCGCCTTCGGCAACGCCTTTGAGCCGGCCGCCCGCGGCTGGACCATGCCCGATCGCAGCAGCCCCGGTCACGTCGGCGATCCACGCACCGCCAGTGCTGAAAAGGGCGAGGCCCTCTTCCAAACCTTCACCACCGCCACCGTCCAGATGATCGAACGCATGATCGCTTGGGATGGCCGGAGTTGGGAATGATCCCAGGTTTCAAGTTTCAGGTTTAAGGTTTCAAGTTTGGGGGCCTCCCCATCTTCCATCTTCCATCTTCCTCCAATCCCCCATGCCTGCCCGCCCCTCTTTCTGGAAATGGTACGTCTGCGGCCTGCTGCTGCTGGCCACGACGATCAATTACATGGACCGCCAGACGCTCGCCAACGCGGCGGTGCGGGTGACCCAGGAGTTTCAACTGACCCAGGAGCAGTATGGCGACCTCGAGCTCGCCTTTGGCTGGGCCTTCGCCGCCGGCTCGTTGATCTTCGGCTTCCTGGCCGACCGCTTCCGCGTGTACTGGCTGTACCCGATCGTGCTCTCAGGCTGGTCGCTGATGGGCATCGCCTCGGCCCACACGCGCACCTATGACGAATTGCTCATCTGCCGCGTCCTGCTCGGCCTGTTCGAGGCCGGTCACTGGCCCTGCGCACTGAAGACCACCTTTGCCCTGTTGCAGCCGCAGGATCGCACCATGGGCAACAGCGTGCTGCAGAGCGGCGCCTCGATCGGCGCGGTGGTGACCCCGCCGATCATGCTCTGGCTGATGACCGATGAACTGTCGAGCTGGCGCCTCGCCTTCCAGGTCATCGGTGCCATCGGCCTGGTCTGGGTGGTCATCTGGTTCGCCTCGATCCGCAAAACCGAGCTGGATGTCGTCGCACCGAAAGAGGTCGCCGGCGGCGGCTTGTGGGACATCCTGCTCGGCCGACGCTTCTGGGCCCTGGCCGTGCTGATCTTTGGCGCGCAGACCTGCTGGCATTTGTTCCGCGTCTGGCTACCGAAGTTCATGCAGGAGGGTCGCGGCTACACCGAGACCGAGGCGCTGTCCTTCAACTCCGCCTACTACATCGGCACGGACGTCGGCTGTTTCGCCGCCGGCTTCGCCTCGCTCTGGCTGGCGCGGCGCTTCCACCTGAGCGCCCATGCCGCCCGGCGCCGCGTCTATGCCAGTGCCTGCGTGCTGACCTCCTGCAGCCTGGCCGTGCTCTGGCTGCCGAAGGGACCGGCCCTGCTCGTCGCTCTGCTGCTCGTCGGTGCCGGCGCGCTCGCCCTCTTCCCCTGCTACTACAGCTTCGTCCAGGAACTCTCCGACCGCCATGTCGGCCGCCTCACCGGTCTGCTCAGCACCTGGGTCTGGGCCGTGTCCTCGCCCATGCACAAGCTGTTTGGTCGCCTGGTCGATGAAACCCAGTCCTTCGACCTCGGCTTCGCCCTCGCCGGCCTGGTGCCCTGGCTCGGCGTGCTCGCCATGATTTTCCTCTGGGATCGCGCGCGGCCTGCCCACGAGGCGACCGCGCTCAAAAACCCCGGTTGATCGACCGCCGCTCCCGCTTCATCGAAACTGCTTCCCCATGCTCACCGACGCCACCCGCCACCGCGACTTCCCCAGCCTGGAAGGCATTGCCTACCTGAACACCGCCGCCGAAAGCATTCCGCCGCTGGCGGTGCACGAGGCGCTGGAGCGCTACTGGCGCGACAAGACGCTCGGCATGCGCGGTCGCGACGGCCACTTCGCCGCAGTGGAAGCCTGCCGCGAGGTCAGCGCGCGCATGGTGGGCTTGCAAACCACCGAGGTGTCGTTCTGCTCGTGCAGTTCGGAGGCCTACAACCTGCTTGCCGGCGCCCTCGATCTCGGACCGCAGGATGAGGTGATTGTCACCGACCTCGATTTCCCCGCCGGTGCCACGCCCTGGCTGCGCGCCGTGCGACCCCCGGTCACCCGCCTGTGGAACTCGGACGGCGGCGAGCTGCGCGCGGTCGATCTGGAACCCCTGCTCAACGAACGCACCCGCCTCGTCCAGGTCTCGCTCGTCAGCTTCTACAACGGTCACCGCCTCCACTGGCCGGCCGTGCGCGACCTCGTCCGCGCGCGCGCGCCGCAGGCGCTCATCAGTGTCGACATCACCCAGGCACTCGGTCGCGTCGTGCTCGACTGCGCCGATGCCGATGTGCTCATCAGCAGCACGCACAAGTGGACGCTCGGCGTGCATGGCGGCTGCGTGGTCGGCGTGCCCGAAGCCCGCGCCGAACGACTCACCACCCATGCCGGCGGCTGGTACCATCTGGCCAATGCCTTTGATGCCGACCGCTTTGAGCGCGCGGTCAGCAAGACCGGCGCCGCCAGTTTTTCGGTCGGCATGCCGAACTTCGCCGCGCTTTACGCCCTCGATGCCGCCCTGCGCTACGTCGAGGCCGCTGGCGTGTCGGCCATCGCCGCGCACGCGGACCCGCTGGTCGACGAACTGCGTGCGGGACTGCAGCGGCTCGGCTTCACCCCGATGTGCCCGGCCGATGCGGAGCGACCGACCGGCATCGTCGCCTTCCGCCATGCCCGTTCCGCCGAACTGCACGGCGCGCTCGAGGCCGCCGGCGTGCATGCCATGCATCATGCCGGTCGCATCCGCTTCGCCGTGCACGGCTACAACACCCGCGCCGACATCACCCGCGCCCTCGACGCCCTGGCGGGCGTGGTGTGAGGATGGAGCAACGAAACTGCCGCTGATCGAACAACATGATCGATGCATCCACAAGCAATCCTGAGGATTCGTTTTTTGCCTATGATGAGCAAACGGCAGACGATGCCTTTGAGAGAAGAAATTTTGCAAGGAAACTAGTTGAGCGGATCATAAATGAGCCTGGTGGCAAACCCCAGGTTATATCCATCGTGAATCCTTGGGGAGGGGGGAAGAGCACCCTCTTGAGTTACATCCGCGATGCATTCGCTGAAATGACCTGCATCGATTCAAAGAACATTGGCAAATGTAGAATAACTACATTCAATCCCTGGAGATATTCAGGGGAAGATCAGATGCTGTATTACCTATTTGAGCGTTTGATCAGCGCCCTAAATCAGAATAGCGAAAGAATAGCCAATCACACCCTGATACGATTATTGCCATTGTGGCTTAAACGCATATACCTCCTAGCAGATTGGTTTTCACCGGGGGCTGGCGCATTGCTTCAAAACTTATTCGATAGCATTTCGCCTCGGCAGTTTGAATCTCACTTAAATGTTGTAAGAGAGGCGACAAGAGATTGTCTATTAAAGACTGGCGTGCGTGTTATTGTTCTAATGGACGACGTGGATAGACTTGATCCTGATGAAGTTTTACTTCTATTCAGATCACTAAAGCTGACCGCAGATCTCCCTAATACTACCTTCATCATAACTATGGATGATGAGCACGTCAGTGAAATTATAGGAAATCGCATAGGAGGGACGGCCGAAGCTGGCAGAAAATACATCGAGAAAATCGTAAACGTTCAATTGGCCGTCCCCAAGATTCCTGATGATATCTTCGAAGAGTATGCATTCGAACGCTTTGCGTCGGCTTTAGTTCGTTCTGGCGCATCCGAAGATGTAAGCAGTATGGAGCGAGCTCGCAATATTTTCAGAAACCTCCACTTGCCATTCATCACCACACCAAGAACGATCAAGTCGATCGAAAACGCTTATATATTTGCGCTCTCACTGCTTCCCCGTGAAGTTAATCCTGGCGATGTACTTCTACTAGAAGCAACGCGTCTACTCCATCCGAAGGTTTACCGCAAGTTGCCAGAGTTCATGGATTCAGTAAAAACCATTTCTCAAAAGCAGAGGATGGCAAATGCAAAATTTGCTTTGAACGAGTTAATAAAATTAACTGCGGGTGAGCCTATGCCGAGCACGGGAGAAATAAGCGCGCTCTGTTCACGAGTGAAGGATGCATTCCTGCAGTGGCTGCCGCAACTACATGGCAATGCTTCAGATCAAAGCACAAATGAATATCATAAACAGCATAAATTTATATGCTCGCCAGATTATTTTTGGAGATATTATTCCGGAGCTGTTCATAGGCGCGATGTGCATGATGCTGTTGTTACTGTTTGGATTACGAGTGCGCAAAGTAAAGACTCGACAGAGTGTTCTTTGCTCGCCTTGAAAAGCCACCTCGCAAAAGATTATGCCAATGCATTTCTGAATAAACTCCGAAGATCACAGGCATCCCACAGCCCCTGAAAAAAGGGGGGCCGATCGGCTGTTCTGCGAGGGAGTGGCTTTGCTGAAGT
>CANNUR010000251.1 GCA_947523045.1 uncultured Prosthecobacter sp. | reverse complement strand
ACCCTGGCCCCGGGCGCCGTTGCCTCCCTCACCGTGGGCTTCACGCCCCCGGACCTCGGGCCCTGGACCGCAACGTTGGAACTGACCGGCAGCGACGATGACGAATCGCCCACCCGCATCACCCTGCGCGCCGAGGGCGTGACGCCGCAGCCGCCCGTGGTGCAAAGCCTCGACGCCATCGCCGTTTCCTCGCTTGGCGCCACCCTGCAGGGCCGCGTCGAGACCGGCAGCGAAACCTGCACCGTGGTGTTCGACTATGGCCTGACCGCGGACTACGGCCAAACCGTCGACGCCACCCCCGCCGTCGTCGAGGGCAGCGCCGATGTCAGCGCCGTGCTGACCGGTCTGCAGCCGCGCACCTGGTACCACTTCCGCGTCCGCGCCGGCGGCCCGCTCGGCGAGGCAACCGGAGCGGACCAGCTCTTCTACACCGCCAACCGCCCGCCGGTTGCGGTCGACGATGTCCTCGTGGTCGCCCCGGGCAGCACGGTGGTGCTCGACCTGCTCGCCAATGACTCGGATCCCGATGGCGATGCCCTGGAACTCGTCGGTTTCCGCAAGCCGCGGCCTGCGAGCGACGGCAAGCTCTGGCGCGAGGGCAACCGCCTGCTGTTCCGCGCCAACCCACGCTTCGACGGCACCCAGTTCAATTACACGATTGGCGATGGCCACGAAGGCTTCGCCACAGCCACCGTCACCTTGGTCGCCCCGCCCCCGTCCCGTCCTGGCCGGCACGGTCCGCGCGGGAGTGATGGCCCCGCCCTGCCCCGGTTGGTCGGCGGCAGTTTCCACGGCCTGGTCGAGCGCCACCCCTTCAACGACGATCTCGGTGCCGTGCTGGAACTGACCCCCGCCGGCTCGGGCGCCTTCAGTGGCAGCCTGCGCGATGGCAAAGGCCTGCGTCCGATCCTCGGCGCCTTCAGTGAAACCGCCGACGGCGGCCTGCAAACGGAGATCGCCCTGCCCGCCCGCGCCAGCCTGCCGCCACTGACCTTGCACCTGAGCTTTGACGCCGGGACCGACACCCTCACCGGCGAACTGGTGGCCGCTGGCGGTGAAAGCGCCGAACTGCAGGCCTGGCGACGCCCCGTCGACAGCGACGCGGCTTCGGCACTGGCGGGTCGCCATGCCTTTGCCCTGCTGCAGGACGACCCCGAGCAGGTTCAGGGCAGCGGCCTCTACCAGGTCTCCCCCAACCTCGGCGCCTGGGGTGCCGGTCGCCTCGCCGATGGCAGCAACTTCACCACCGGCACCTTTGTCGGCCCGCAGGGCCAACTGCTGATCTACCAGCCGCTCTACGCCAACCGCGGCTCACTCGCCGGCGTGCTCTATCTTGAGTCGGCAACGCCCGAAACCGCTGTCCTGACCGGTGACGCCACCTGGTATCTGGCGCCGACACCGGGTCGCGGCAAGTCAGTCGATCCAGGCTTCGGTCCGCTGCCGCTGCGGGCCGAAAGCGTGGCACCCTGAGCCTTGGGGCGACCCGTTGCAAAACCGTCGGTCAGGCGCCGGCGTTTGACTCCCGCCACTCGCGCAGCTGCCGCAGCTGCTGCTTGTTGGGTCGCGCCACCACCTCATGGACGCGCGGCGTCTCCAGCTCGCGCTGGCGACGCAGTTCGGCGGCACGGCGGATCCACTCCTCGGGCGTTTGGTTCTCGCAAAACTCCGCCACCCTCGGCGGCCCAAGCCGCTGCGCCGGCAAGGCCAGCACGCGCAGCCGAAGACGCAGGTCGCCGCGCTCAACCTCGAGCACATCGCCGGCGCGAAGGTCGCGCGCGGCCTTGACCGGCTGACCACCGAGCGTCACCTGCCCCTTCTGGCAGGCCTGGGTGGCGAGGGCGCGGGTCTTGAAGACACGCACGTGGTGCAACCACTTGTCGGCACGCTGCACGGGGGCGGGTTCGGCGGAGGGCATCGCTTTGAAGATGCTGCAATCCACCTGCCGCTTCAAGCTCCCGCGCGGCGCACGAGGCGGGCCGCGTAGGCGCCGTCCATGCCGTCCTTGGGCGGAAACACCAGCCGGCTCTCCAGCAGTTCCATCTCGGGGTGCGCGGCCAGCACCGCCTTGACGACCCCTTGGTTTTCCTCGGGATCGAGGCTGCAGGTGCTGTACACGAGCGAGCCACCCGGCTTGAGCCAGGGCAGCGCGGCCTCAACCATGCGCCGCTGCAGGGTGGCCAGCGCGGCGAATTCCGCCTCGCGCAGCCGCCAGCGCACATCGACGCGGCGACGCATGACACCGCTGTTCGAGCAGGGCACGTCGAGCAGGATGCGATCGAACCGCGTGCCGGCAAAGGGCGGCGGCGCCTCGCCGGCGAGGTCGTGACGGAGGATTTCGACGTGATGGGCGCGCAGGCGGGTCAGGTTGTCGCGCAGCCGCGTCAGCCGCGCCGGGGCGACATCGCAGGCGATGAGCCTTCCCTCGCGGCCCATGAGGGCGGCGAGCAGCGCGGTCTTGCCGCCGGGGGCGGCACAGGCGTCGAGCACGGTTTCCCCCGGCTGCGGCGCGAGCATTTGCGGAGCAACGGCCGTGGCCGGATCCTGGGCGTAGCACCAGCCCTGGCGCAGGGCCTCGCGCGGCGTGCCCTCGGTGCACTCGAAGAAATCCCCGTCCTCCCCCCACGGCACCAGCCCCGACAGGCCGGGCAGCTTGTCGACCGCCTCCTCATGCAGGCGGTTGAGGCGAACAAAGACCGGAGCGGGCTGCTGGTTCCATTCGCACAGCGCCTGCGCCTTGTCCTTGCCCATGATCTTGATCCAGCGTCGCACCAACCACTCCGGGTGCGAGTAGCGCACCGCCAGCGGCAGGCTTTCCATCTGGGCGAGCAGGGCCTCGCGCTCGCGCTCGGCGCGGCGCAGCACGGCGTTGACCAGGGCGCCGGCGCGACCTGCAGCAGCCACGGTTTCATTGACCGCCGCATGTGCCGGCACGCCGAGCAGGAGCAACTGGCAGAGGCCGGAGCGCAAGGCCCAGCGCGCCGGCGCATCGAGCTTGCGACCGCCAGTGAGCTGATCGGCCCAGTGGTCGAGCAGCGACAGGTTGCGCAGCAGGGTCAGGACGATGTCGTGCAGGAAAGCCGCGTTCGCGGTGGAGAGATTTTCGCGGCGCACCCGCTCGTCGAGCAGGTCGGCAGCGAAGCGACCGGAAGCCTGCCAGTCGAGGCAGAGGTCGAGAACGAGGCGGCGGAGATTGAAGGGGCGATGGCTCAAAAGAAAAAAGGCAAGGGCGCGATGATGCGCACTGTTGGAATGGGTCGAGTCGATCAGCCGCGGGGTTCGACGAGGCCACGGCCGACGCCGCGGTACTGGAAGCCGAAGTCGCGGGCAGCGACCGGATCGAGCAGGTTGCGGCCGTCGAAGATCAGCGGCGTGTGCATCGCCTCGCGCAGGGTGGCGAGGTCGACCGCGGCGAAGTCGGTCCACTCGGTGGCGATGGCCAGGGCCTCGGCGCCGCGCGCGGCCTCCAGGGGACTCGTGGCGAATTCGATCGAGGCGGCCACCGGCAGCTCGCGCGCCTTGTCCATGCCCTTGGGATCGTAGACGGTGACACGGGCACCCTCGGCAACCAGGCGCTCGACCAGCGCGACCGCGACCGAGGAGCGGACGTCGTCGGTGTTGGGCTTGAAGGTCAGGCCCCAGACGCAGATCTTCTTGTCCTTGAGCACCCACAGCGCCTCGCGCATGGCATCGAGGAAGCGCTCAAGCTGGCGGGCGTTGATGCGCTGCACCTCCTTGAGCAGGTCGAAGGGCACGCCGAGCTGGTCGCTGATGGCGATGAAGGCGGCGATATCCTTGGGGAAGCAGGAGCCGCCGTAGCCAAGGCCGGCATTGAGGAAACCGCGGCCGATGCGCTTGTCGGCACCGATGCCCTCCGCCACCTTGAGCACGTCGGCCCCCGAGGCCTCACAGATCTCGGCGAGGGCGTTGGCGTAGCTGATCTTGAGGGCGAGGAAACTGTTCGCCGCATGCTTGATCAACTCGGCGCTGTTGATGTCGGTCACCAGCACGGGGGCGACGAAGGGCTCGTAAATCTTCTGCATGAGCGCCAGAGCGCGGTCGCTGTTGCCGCCGATGACGATGCGGTCCGGCTTCATGAGGTCCTCGACGGCGCTGCCTTCGCGCAGGAACTCGGGGTTGCTGACAACGTCGAACTCGACGCCGGGCTTGGCGTAGCGACGGATCGTCTGGGCGACCCGTTCGCCGGTTTTCACCGGCACCGTGCTCTTGTCGACGACGACGCGGTAGCTGTCGAGGTACTGGGCGATCTCACGCGCCACCTTCTCCATGAAACTGAGGTCGACGCTGCCATCGGGCTGCGGCGGGGTGGGCACGGCGATGAACAGCACCTCGCCGTGGTCGACCCCCTCCTCGGTCCGGGTGGTGAAGCTGAGCCGGCGGGCGGCGACGTTCTTTTTGACGAGGGCTTCCAGGCCCGGCTCGTAGATCGGGATGTGGCCGGCCTGCAGTTTTTCGATCTTGCGCGGATCGTTGTCGACGCAGACGACGTGGTGGCCGACTTCGGCAAAACAGGCGCCCGTGGTGAGGCCGACGTATCCGGAACCAATGATGGAAAGCTTCATGCGGTGGGGGAAGTCAATCC